>NZ_CP015423.1:5320000-5620000 GCF_001719045.1 Paenibacillus polymyxa | reverse complement strand
GATATCCTCATCAGGCACGACAATCAGGTTAAAATCGTAGTTGGTTTGCTCGGCAAGTGCCACATTGGCAATCGAGAAGCCTGTTTGTGCCTTTGTCTCGCCGGAACCGCCCATCTGCTTCATCTGTTGCCCGATCGGGTAGTTTTCAAAGACCATAATGTGATGAATCAGGTCTTGTTTTTGTTCAGTCAGTGCCTGGATATCGTATAGCGGGAACGTATCATAGACACTGGAGGCCAAAGCCTGTTCCTGGGTGCGCTGCAATACTTCAGCAAATGTAGCATCCGGTGCACTGCCAATGCGTACTGGAATCGTGTTGATAAACAATCCGATCATGTTCTCCACGCCTGGAAGGTCTGCCGGACGACCGGATACCACACCACCAAACACAACATCCTGATTATTATTGTATTGCTGTAAAATAACGCCCCACACGCTTTGCAGCAATGTGTTAATCGTGACATGTTGTTGCTTGGCCATTTGGTTTAATGCCGCAGTCCGTTCTTTACCCAACCTAAAGGGCAGCTTTTCCAAAACATAGCCGGCATTTGAACTTTCACCGCTTCCGTCTGGTTCTTCATTGCGTGCGACGACAGAAGCTTGTGCGTTCTCACCAGGCAACAAGGTTTGCTGCTCAAAACCTGCCAAATAGTCACTCCAATAACGGGTCGCTTCCTGTGCATCCTGATGTTCCAACCATTCGATATAGTCACTATACGGCTTGACAGGTGCCAGCTCTGGCTGCTTGTGCTCCAGCAGGGCAACATATGCACCAAACACTTCGTCCGTCATCAGGGACAGGCACCATCCGTCCATCACAATATGATGGAAGCTCCATACAAAACGGTATGAGCTTTCACCCGTGCGGAAGACGGATACGCGCATAAGCGCATCCTTGCTTAGATCAAAGCCTCGAGCTTTATCCTGAGCCACAAATTCAGCTACAGCGTGTTCACGCCCTCTGACATCCTCATAACGGAAGCTCGGATTTTTATGACGATAGACAATCTGCAACGGTTGACCATACCAGCCACTGTAGAAATTCGTCCGTAATATAGCATGTCGGCTAACCAGCAGCTTCAGACTTTCCTCGAATAGGGACGGTTCAAAGTACCCCTCCAGATCAAAGGTCGCCTGTTCAAAATACACGCCTGTTTCTGCATTCATCAAACTATGGAACAGCATCCCCTTTTGCATGGGGGTTAGCGGATACACATTTTCCAATTCCCCAACCGTCTTGGTCTGCTCCTTAATCGTATCTAATTGCTCCAGGGTCAGACCTTTTAGCAATACATCACTTGGAGTCAATTCGGTCCGCTCCCGTGTGACACAATGCTCGATCATTTCAAGCAGATTGGATTTCAGCAGATTGGCCAGCATGTGGACGGTGTCCTTACGGAAGGCTTTGCCGTTATACCGAATGTCCAGTTCCAGGATGCCGTTCGTTACGATCCCGCTCACATCGAGCGCATATTTCATCTTCGTCCGGTCACTAACGACCGATCCAATTGAGTAAGGAGACATACACATACCGCTGTTTGGCAAGTCCTGATCCAGCTGTCCGAGATAGTTAAAGCTTACTTGTGGCTCGGCAAAAGCTTGATATTGACCAAGGTTCAGCACACCTGCTTGCTGACCAACGGCTTGGCCGGATTCACTCAGATGTCTCCAGATTCCGTAGCCCATTCCTTTATTGGGAATAAGGCGCAGGCTCTCTTTGACCTGTTTGATGCGTTCTGACCAAGCGGGATCACAACCAACGTCCAGCAATACCGGATATGGACTCGTAAACCAGCCTACCGTACGAGAAATATCTGTATCCGGCAAAATGTTCTCACGCCCGTGTCCCTCTAAATTAATCAGACTGCGTTCATGACCCGTCCACGTGTACAGCATCATGCCCAGTGCCGTCAGAAGTAGATCGTTCACTTCCGTGTTATATGCGCGGTGTGCTTGCTTCAATAATTTTGATGTCTCTTCCTCCGTAAGCTGGACGACCACTGTATCGGTGTCAGCCAAGGTAAAGGGCTCAGTCTGCGCTTGATCCTCAGGTAAACGTACTTGGTCAGCCCAAGCAGCTGCGTTCCATTGCTCCCAATAGGCGTGTTCACTGTCCATGGCTGTGCTATTCGCATAGGTGGAAAGTTTTTGTGACCAGGAACGGAAGGAATCCGTTTTGTCCGGCAGCTGAAGCACTTCCTGATGAACGGCCTGTTCATAGGCAGTAGCCAAATCCTCAAACAAGATACGCCAGGATACCCCGTCCACGACCAAATGGTGAATCGCCATCAGGAGATGATCTCCATCTGCACAGTGGAACAAGCCCGCCTTCAACAACGGCCCTTCATGCAGTTGGATACTGCTTTGGATTTCACTGGCTTTCGCCTCAATTGCCGCGCTGAGTATGGCTTTATCCGTCAAATCCCTAAAGTCCAGCACGTCCAGATGATACAGCTCGCCTTCCTGTATTCCGCGGTTCCATGCTTTATAGCCTTGCTCGGTCTTGCTGAACACCATCCGCAGTGCATCATGGTGCTCTGCTAGTTTGCCAAGCGCCTGACGCAGAGCAGCTTCGTCAAAGCCCTGCTCCCGGTGCAGGATAACGGCCTGATTAAAGTGATGCGCATCCACTTGGGCCTGCGCAAAGAACTCATGCTGGATCGGAAGCAACGCCGTTTCTCCGCTCACTTCTCCCTGATCTGCCATACGACTGACCTCGTGCATATGCGGTGCCAGCGTTGCGACGATGGGATAGCGGAACAAATCCTTCATGTCCAGCTTGTAGCCTGCCTGGAACGCACGAGACACGATTTGAATCGCCTTGATCGAATCGCCGCCCAGGTCAAAGAAATTGTCTAAAATACCGACGGTTGGCACGCCCAGGACGGACTGCCAGATCGCTACGAGTGTTCGTTCTGTTACAGTACGTGGCGCTGCATAATCCGCTCCGCTTTGCAAACCGCCTTCTAGTGCTGGCAGGGACTTGCGGTCGATTTTACCGTTCGGTGTCAGCGGCATCTGCTCCAACTGAATGAAATACGACGGCACCATATAGCTTGGCAGCTCTTGTCCCAGCTCCTGTCTCAGCTCACCCGCTCCAAGCTCTTGACTCGCCACGTAGTACGCCACGAGCTGTGTTTGGCCCGTTTCGTCCGTGCGTGCCATGATGACCGCTTCTTGTACCGACTCCACCTGCAGCAGCTGCGATTCGATCTCGCCCAGTTCGATCCGGTAACCTCTGATTTTCACCTGATGGTCCATCCGACCCAAATATTCAATGTTGCCGTCCGGCATCCATCTTGCCAAATCGCCTGTACAGTACATCCGCTCATGGTCTGACTTGTCATCAGCAAACGGATTATTCACAAATTTCTCGGCCGTCAGTTCTTCACGTTTCCAATACCCACGGGCCAATCCTTCCCCTGCAATACATAACTCACCCGGTACGCCGACGGGCTGCAATTCTCCATTCGCATTCATGATATAGATTTGGGTATTTGCGATAGGACGTCCGATATTAATGTGCTCCGCATGGGTCAGTTCCTGTACGGTCGACCAAACTGTCGTTTCTGTAGGTCCGTACATGTTATAAATGCGAGGACCGTTTATTTCTTGCAGTGCTACGAGCAGCTTGGACGGAAGGGCTTCACCCCCGACCATAATAGCCTTCACGCTTTGCAGTGTGCGGGAACCTGCTTCATGACCTAGCAGCATTTGCAATCGGGATGGGGTCATTTGCAACATCTCAATCGAATGTTGAGTAATCAACTCACCAAGTGCCTGCGGATTCACCTGATGCTGGCTGTCGCCAAGCACGACCGTCATTCCACCCAACAAGGGCAAGATGGTTTCCAAGACGAAAATATCGAATGAAATAGTCGTCAGTGACAAAATGGTTTGGCTCGCTTCAAAGTCAATGACTTCGCGCATCCCGGTAATAAAGTTGAGGACCGAGCGATGCTGGAGCATAACTCCTTTCGGATTTCCAGTCGAACCCGACGTATAGATGACATAAGCCAAATGCTCTGGCCGGGCAATCGTCTTCAGGTTGCCGCTTTCTCCCTGATACAAGGCTGCATCCTCAAGAAATATGGCATTGGCGTTGCAATGATGCTCTTCCAACAGATCACGACTGGTCAGAAGCACTGTGGCCTCGCTATCTTCCAGCATGTATGCAATACGAGAGGACGGAAATTCGGGATCAATCGGCACATAAGCACCACCTGCTTTGAGAACGGCTAGAAGGCCTACGATCATTTCCACTGAACGCTGTACCATCAGTCCGACCAGTTTGTCAGGTCCTACTCCTTGTGCTTGAAGCATTCGGGCCAATGAATTCGCCCGTTCATTCAGTTCCCGATAAGTCAGACTCTGATGTCCAAACACCAATGCCATCTGATCTGGCGTATATTCTACCTGCTCCTCGAACAGCTGATGGATCGTCTGATGAGACGGAAAAGCACAAGCGGTGTCATTAAATGCCTCTGTAATCTGCTGCTTTTCCGCCGCTGTGAGTAGTTCCAGCTCTTCAACACGAACATTTGGGTTGAGCGAAATTTGCTCCAAGATACGGGCAAAATGTCCATACAGACGCTCAATACCTGCTTGATCAAAGCTGAGCGTGTTATACATAAAACGAATCTTGATGCCTTCTCCCGGCATCACGACGACGTTCAGATCATAGTTGGTTGCCTCTGTAGACACCACGTTCGAAATCGTAAATTTATCCTGCCCATCGCCGCCTAACTGTTCTATCTGCTGCTCCACCGGATAATTTTCAAAAATCATAATATGATTGATTAAATCCTGTTTCTGCTCGGTCAGTGCTTGAATTTCATACAGCGGGAACGCATCGTAGGCATTGGAAGCCAGCGCCTGCCGCTGTGTTCGTTTCATCAGCTCGACAAAGCTTTCACCTTGTTCAGACTGCACACGCACTGGAATCGTGTTAATGAATAGCCCGATCATGTGCTCCACGCCTGGAATATCCCCTGGGCGACCGGACACAACGCTGCCAAATACGACATCCGAACTGTTGTTATATTTTTGCAACAAGACGCCCCATACCGTCTGAATCAGCGTATTGATCGTCACCTGATTTTGCTTCGCCACTTGTTCGATCTGGGCAACCAGCTCTGGCTGGAATTCGCAATCCAGATCTTCAGCAACATATTCCCCGGTGTGCATCGATTTAGGCTGTGTTTTTTGCTGTGGAAGCGTAATTTGCTGCTCGTAGTCCGCCAGATACCCACGCCAGTATTGCAAAGCTGCCTCACGGTCCTGACGTTCCAGCCATTCAATAAATCGACTGAACGGCGTGACAGGCTCCAGCGCTGGCTCATGACCCGCACGCAGTGCCAGATAGCTGCCGAATACCTCCTGTGTCATAAAGGACAAGCACCAGCCATCCATCAAAATATGATGGAAGCTCCAGATAAAGTGATATGTTTCATCCCCGGTTTGCAGGATCGAAATACGAATGAGTGCATCCTCTGCGAGATTGAATCCTTTCGCTTTATCGGCAAGGGTAAAAGTCTCAACACGCGCTGCTCGTTCTTCTTTTTCCAGTCCGCGCAGGTCTTCATAGTACAACTCTCCGCTGCGATTGCGGAAAACGACCTGTACAGGCTCATCCTTCCATGAACTGATAAAGTTCGTCCGTAACGCCTCATGACGTTGTACGAGCAGATCAAAGCTTTTGCTGAAAGCAACCACATCAAACCGTCCATTCCATTCAAAGGTGGCCTGCTCAAAGTAAGCTGCCGAACTCTCATCCATTAGACTGAAGAAGAGCATACCTTTTTGCATCGGTGTCAAAGCATACACATTTTCTAGTTCACCCATATCTTGTGTATCTTTCACCAATTGCTCCAGCTCGTCCAGCGTTACATGTTTTAACAAGACATCACTTGGGGTCAACACCGTTCTCTCTTGGGCTACACAATGATGAATGACTTCACGCAAGCCGGATACCAGTAGTTCTCCCAGCCGTGCAATCGTTTCATGACGGAACTGCGTTGTGCCGTAGCGAATAGTGAACATCAGCTCCCCATCCTCGATTAATCCATTGATATCTAGTGCAAAATCCATAGCCGCGTTCGTGCTAACAGGCACACCAATGGAATAGGCGGAAGGCTGTAGATCGTTGCCTTTATAATCCTGATCGAATTGGCCTAAATAGTTAAAACTGATCTCAGGCTGCGCCTGTAACTGCACGCCTGCTTTTTCCAGCACATTCATATCTGACAGGTATCGCAAAATACCATAACCGATGCCTTTTTGTGGAATATGACGCAGCCCTTCCTTAATCCGTTTGATCAGACGAGCCGTATTTCCCCCTTGTCCCAGACTTCCATCCAGTACAACCGGGAATTGGCTCGTAAACCAGCCGACCGTGCGCGTAATATCCACGTCGGGTACAATAGCTTCCCGTCCATGGCCCTCCAGGTTAACCAGCACCCGTTCGGAACCAGACCATTCATACACGGCTTTGCCGAGCGCAGCCAGCAACAGGTCGTTCATTTCCGTGTTGTATGCGCGATGAGCTTGTTTGAGCAGTTGCTCGGTTTCCTGCTTCGTCCAGCGGACAGTCACAACCTCACTGTCTCCGAGCCGTGCATTGTCATTCGTGAAATCCTTCGGCAAAGGCTTCACAAGGCTTGCTTCTGCTTGTTCGATATGCTGCCAGTAGGCTAGCTCCCGTCCCATCGTCGCACGATTCGCATAGGCTGACAGCTGTTTAGCCCATACCTGGAATGAATCTGTTTTATGCGGCAGTCGAATAGCTGTGCCTGTTTGACCTGCAACAGCCTGCTCATAACCGGATGCCAAATCCTCCAGCAAAATACGCCACGAAACACCGTCCACAACCAAATGATGAATGACCATTAATAAATGGTCGCCCTCAGCGCAATGGAACAGACCGAGCTTCACAAGCGGCCCCTCGCTCAAATGAATGCTCGCTTGAATTTCACTCGCCTTGGCTTCTACAGCGGTGGATTCGTCTTCAACTCCACTAAAATCTACAATGTCCAGCGTGTATAGCTCGCCTTCCTCCACACTGCGGTTCCAAGCGGCATAGCCCTGCTCCGTCTCACGGAATACCGTGCGCAATGCGTCATGATGCTGGACAATACGGTCCATCGTACGGCGCAACGCGTCTATGTCAAAGCGCCCAGCTCGATACAGCATCATCGCCTGGTTGCTGTGGTGCAGATCAACCGGCTGCTGCTCGAAGAACCACCGTTGAATAGGTGTCAGTTCTACCTTGCCTACGGCCTCTTCCTGGCTGGCAATCTTGCCATCTGTACGAAGCAAAGGACTGAGTGACGCTACCGTCGGATTGCTGAAGAGGTCCTTCATGTCCAGTCGATAACCTGCTTGCAGCAATCGGGAGGATACTTGCAGCGCTTTGATCGAATCGCCGCCCAGTTCAAAGAAGTTATCCTGCGTGCCTACCGTTTCGACACCCAGCACCCCGGCCCACACTGAAGCTAAAACCTGTTCTACCGCAGTACGTGGAGCCACATAGGCTGCACCGGTATGGATGCTTCCTTCCGGTTCCGGTAAGGCCTTGCGGTCGATTTTTCCATTGGGGGTCAGTGGCAAGGTCTCCAGACGCATCAAGCGTGCAGGTACCATATGTGCTGGCAGTGCTGCTTCCAGCTCGGCCTGTACTTCCTCGATCCGCAGCTCCGCTTCTCCCGTGATGTATCCGCACAAGTACTTGTGTCCACGCTCATCCGTCCGGTCGATGACTACCGCTTGACGCACACCCGGCACCCGCTGGATCGCCGTTTCAATCTCGCCTAGCTCGATCCGGTAGCCCCGGATTTTGACCTGATAATCCATCCGGCCGATAAAGTCCACATTGCCGTCCGGCATCCACCGCGCCAAGTCACCTGTGCGGTACAATCGTTCACCCACTACGTACGGGTTCGCTACGAATTTCTCGGCCGTCAGGTCTGCACGGTTCAAGTATCCCCGTGCCACCCCGGCACCGCCAATGCACAGCTCGCCCAGCACGCCGATCGGCACCGGATTCAGCTGGCTATCCAAGATGTAAAACCGTGCGTTCAGCCACGCCTGACCAATCGGTACATTGCCGCTACTTGGCAGCTTCGACAGTTCTTCGTCGTAGAAGCTGGAGTCGATCGCCGCTTCCGTGACGCCGTAGCTGTTCATAATACGAACATCCACGCCAAACCGTTCTTGCAGCACCCGATAATCCGTCACGCTGCAGCTGTCCGAGCTGGTGATCAGCAGTTCCAGACTGCTCATGTCCAGTCCCTGTTCATGTACATGCTGCATGAACGGTACAATTAAAGCCGGTGTGGATTCGAACACCGTAATCTGATAGTCGTGAATCCAGCCGTACAGACGGCTTGGGTCAATCCGGTCGTCTTTCGGGCAGATGACCATCGTGCCACCGTTATAGAGCGCCCGCGCGATATCGCCGACAAACACGTCGAAGGAGAAACTTGCCAGTTGCAGCAATCGTACCGGGAACTGGTTCAAACGGTAATCCCGGCGGTATGCCGCGGCTGTGTTTACCAAACTGTGATGCTCGATCATGACCCCTTTCGGGCGTCCCGTTGTACCGGACGTGTAGATCACATACGCCAGATCCTGCGGCTCATTGATAGGTTCCACATCCGTGGCATCCCCGATGTACAGCGACTCATCGTCCAGCGCCAGTACGGTGTGCAGACGCAAGTTCGCTGCGGATTCGGATGCTGCTTCGCTATTAGATGACGAATCTGATTTCAAGCTGAATCCCTCATTAAGGCTGTCTCTTTCCATCGTTTCAATGCTAACCGCCGTTTCCAGCTCGCCCTCAGACTGCCCTCCGGCCAAAGCCTGTCGGCTTTCCTCCAGCCATGCCTGCGCGCGCTCCTGCAAGCCGATTTGCGTCAGCAGCACTGTCGCGCCGCTGTCCTCCAGCATAAAGCGGATACGTTCGGACGGATAATCCGCATCTAACGGTACATATGCTCCGCCGGCTTTCCATACTGCCAATACGCCGACCAGCATGTCCACCGAGCGCTCACTTAAAATACCAACAATGGATTCGCGCCCAATGCCTTCATTCCGCAATCTACGAGCAAGTTGGTTCCCACGCTCGTTCAGCTCGCGATACGTAAGCTGCCGCTCCTCGTATACAACTGCCACGTGATCCGGTACAAGCTGCGCTTTTTCTTCCACATAGGCGTGGAACAACCCTTCTGATTGCTTTTCATCACTCCATGCAGATACGCCTACTGATCCAAAACCGTCGATGATTTTCACTTTTTCCGAAACAGTCACTAGCTCCAGCTCATCTACCAGCGCATCTGGTCTGTTAATCGCTTCTTCAATCATATGCAGCAAATGCTCACGGATTTGCTCTACAGCTGTACGTTCCAATACTCGCGCGTTGTACTCCAAATGGACATGAATTTCATCCCCCGGCACAACCGTAATGTTGAAATCATAGTTCGTTTGCTCTGACATTGAAGCATTGGCAATCGTAAAACCGTTCGTGTCACGGCTGCCCATGTGCTCCATACGCTGTTCCACTGGATAGTTTTCAAACACCATAATATGATTTACCAGATCCTGCTTTTGCTCAGTCAGGGCCTGAATTTCATACAACGGATAGGTTTCATAGGCTCGGGAAGCCAGTGCCTGCTCCTGTATCTGCTTCATTAACGCAGCAAACGTCATATCTTTCTCACTGTGAATCCGTACAGGAACGGTATTAATGAACAAACCAACCATTGTATCGATGCCTGGAATATCCGCTGATCTGCCGGATACGACACTGCCAAATACAACATCCCGACTGTTGTTATACCGTTGCAGCACAACGCCCCACGCCGCTTGCAGCAGTGTATTGACCGTTACCTGCTGCTGCTTGACCAGCTTGTTCATCTGCTTGGTCACTTCGCGGTCCAGTGTAAACGAAAGTTTGTCCGCTTCATATTCTTTAGCGTGACCGTCCAGCTGTTTTGCCTGCGGCAATACCGTCTGCTGCTCGAAACCAGCAAAATAATCACTCCAGAACCGTTCAGCCTCTGCTTTGTCCTGCCGCTCCAGCCATTCAATATATTCGCTGTATGGCGTTACCGGGGCAAGCTCCGGCTTGCGGTCTTCGAGGATGGCAAAGTACGTATTAAATGCCTCTCCTACAATTAGGAACAAGCACCAGCCGTCCATCAAAATATGGTGGAAGCTCCACACAAAACGGTACGATTCCTCGCCTGTACGCAAAACAGACACCCGCATCAGCTCGCCTGAGCTGAAATTAAAGCCTTCGGCTTTGTCATGCTCAGCAAAACCAGCAATGTATGCATCCTGCTCTCCTTGTCCCATTGAACGTACATCTTCAAAACGGAACCCGGCATGTTTATGACGGTACACCACCTGTAAAGGCTGCTCATTCCAGCCGCTATAAAAATTCGTTCTGAATATTTGATGGCGATCCACCAGTTGATTTAAGCTTTCGGCAAAAGCCTCCACTTGAAAGCTGCCTTGCAGATCAAATGTCGCCTGCTCAAAGTACGCCCCGGATTTCGGCTCCATTAAACCGTGGAACAGGATGCCTTTTTGCATGGGTGTGAGTGAATAAATATTTTCCAGCTCACCCGCAGCAGCCGTCTGCTCTACAATATGTTCCAGCTCTCCAGCTGTCAGTCCTTGGAAGGACAAGTCGCTTGGCGTCAGCTCTGGCAACTCTTTTTCTACACAGTGAGCCAATACCTCACGCAAGCTCTCCTGAAGCAGATCAGCCAGCTTTTTGATTGACTTTTTCATGAACGTTTTGTTGCTGTAGCTGATCGTCAGTTCCAGTGCACCGTCCGTGATCATGCCGTTGATATCCAGAGCATACCGCTTGGTTAACGTGTCACTAATGGAAGCTCCGATGGAATAAGGAGACATGCGAAAGGCATTATGTTTCAAATCCTGATCGAATTGTCCGAGATAGTTAAAGCTGATTTCCGGCTCGGCGACAAAAGCGGCTTCCCCTTCCCCGTCAGCAAGATATCTCAAAATCCCGTATCCAATTCCTTTATGCGGCAAACGGCGCAGTCCTTCCTTGACGTTCTTGACACGCCGTCCCACATTCTGTTCCTCGCCCATATCGAGTACAACCGGGAATTGGCTGGTAAACCAACCGACCGTACGCGTAATATCCACATCCGGCAAAATAGCTTCCCGTCCGTGACCCTCCAGATTTACAAGCACCTGACGGATGCCTGCCCACTCCTGAATTGCGGTGCCCAGAGCTGTCAGCAACAGGTCGTTCGCTTCCGTATTGTAGGCCCGGTGTGCCTGCTTCAAAAATTGTTCTGTTTCCTCGACAGTCCATACCACGGTCAGTGTGCGGTCATCTCGTAGCTGAGGCTTGACCACGGATTTGCAAGTGTAATCCTTGGGCAAAGCTGCTTGTGTAGCTGCCGCTTGCTCCAGCTGTTGCCAGTACGCACGCTCCTTCTCCAAAGCCGAACTGTTCGCATATGTCGACAGCTGATCAGCCCACAGACGGAAGGAATCCGTCTTATTGGGCAAACGGACAGACTCGCCCCGTAAAGATTGCTCATAGCCGGTTGCCAAATCTTCCAGCAAAATACGCCAAGACACGCCGTCGACCACCAAATGGTGGATCGCTACCAACAAATGGTCTCCATCGATGCAACGGAACAGACCCAGATTTACCAGCGGTCCTTCGGACAGGTTTATGTTGTTTTGAATTTCAGTTGCTTTCGCCTCAATCGTCGCGCTCAGAATGGCTGCATCTGTCAAATCCCTAAAGTCCAGCACGTCCAGATGATACAGCTCGCCTTCCTGTATTCCGCGGTTCCACGCTTGAAAGCCTTGCTCGGTCTTCCTGAACACCATCCGCAGTGCATCGTGGTGCTCCGTCAGCTTGATAAGCGCCTGACGCAAAGCAGCTTCGTCAAAGCCCTGCTCCCGGTGCAGCATAACCGCCTGATTAAAATGATGCGCATCCACTTGCTCTTGTTCAAAGAACCCGTGCTGGATCGGAAGCAACGCTGTTTCCCCGCTCACTTCTCCCTGATCTGCTATATGACTTGCCTCGTGCATGTGCGGTGCCAATGCTGCAACGGTTGGATATCGAAGCAGATCCTTCATGTCCAGCTTGTAGCCTGCCTGGAACGCACGAGATACGATTTGAATCGCCTTGATCGAATCGCCGCCCAGATCAAAGAAATTGTCCAACATTCCGACGGTTGGCACGCCCAGGACTGACTGCCAGACGGCTGCGAGTGCCCGTTCCGTTGCAGTGCGTGGCTCTACATAATCCGCTCCGCTTTGCAGGCTGCCTTCCGGTGCTGGCAAGGACTTACGATCAATTTTACCGTTCGGTGTCAGCGGCATCTGATCCAATTGAATGAAATACGACGGCACCATATAGCTTGGTAGCTCCCGCCCCAGCTCACTTCTCAGTTCGCTGGCTCCGAGTTCTTGACTCGCCACATAGTACGCCACGAGTTGTTTTTGACCCGTTTCGTCCGTATGGGCCACGACGACCGCTTCTCGTACCGATTCCACCTGCAATAGCTGCGATTCAATCTCGCCCAGTTCGATCCGGTAGCCCCGGATTTTCACCTGGTGGTCCATCCGTCCCAAATATTCAATGTTGCCGTCCAGCGACCATCTCGCCAAATCGCCTGTACGGTACATACGTTCATACCCGACTTTGCCTCCGGCAAACGGATTATCCACAAATTTCTCGGCCGTCAGTTCTTCGCGATTCCAATATCCACGGGCCAATCCTTCCCCTGCAATACATAACTCGCCCGGCACACCGACTGGCTGCAATTCCCCACTCGCATTCATGATATAGATTTGGGTATTCGCGATGGGACGTCCGATATTAATGTCTTGAGCATGAGTCAGTTCCTGTACGGTCGACCAAACCGTCGTTTCTGTAGGTCCGTACATGTTATAAATGCGGGGACCGTTTATTTCTTGCAGTGCTGCGAGCAGCTTGGACGGAAGGGCTTCACCCCCGACCATAATTTCCTTTACGTCTCGCAGCGCGCGGAAACCTGATTCATGATCCATCAGCATCTGCAGCCGCGATGGTGTCATTTGCAACATATCAATATGATGGTGAGCAATCAACTCACCAAGCGCCTGAGGGTTCACCTGATGCTGGCGGTCGCCAAGCACAACAGTCATTCCGCTCAACAGGGGCAGGATGGTTTCCAATACGAAAATATCGAATGAAATGGTCGTCAGTGACAAAATCGTTTTGTTCGCTTCAAAGTCGATGATTTCACGCATCCCGGTAATAAAGTTGAGTACCGAGCGATGCTGGAGCATAACTCCTTTCGGATTTCCAGTCGAACCAGAGGTATAGATGACGTAAGCCAGATGCTCTGGGCGGGCAATCGCCTCTAGGTTGCCGCTTTCTCCCTGATACAATGCTGCATCCTCAAGAAACATGGTATTGGCGATGTAATGATGTTCTTCTGCCAGATCACGACTGGTCAGAAGCACTTCGGCCTTGCTGTCTTCCAGCATGTATTCAATACGAGAGGACGGAAATTCGGGATCGATCGGCACATATGCACCACCTGCTTTTAAAACGGCCAGCAGACCTACGATCATTTCCAATGAGCGCTGCACCATCAGACCAACCAGTTTGTCAGGTCCTACTCCTTGTGCTTGAAGCATTCGTGCCAATGAATTCGCCCGTTCATTCAGCTCCCGATAGGTCAGACACTGATTTCCAAACATAACCGCTGTCTGATCCGGTGTACGTTCTGCCTGTTCCTCGAATAGCTCATGAATCCCCACATTGTGTGGATAGGGCACTGCTGTCGCATTAAATACATCCATAATTTGTGCCCGCTCTTCGTCACTCATCAGTGACAACTCCTGAATCCGCTTCTGTGGCCCTTTCACCATATGCTCTACCACACTCAGGAATTGGCGAATAATTCGGGCGATCTCCTGCTCGCTGAACAACTCGGTCCGATAATCCAGCTGCAATACAAGTTTATCGTCATCCAGCATGTCTATCATGGCAATATCAAAGTCACTCACCGTATCTCCGCAGAAATCGGTATGCACCTGCTGAACGGCTTCATCAAAACGGGAGAAGCTCAGTGTACGGTATTGAATGGTAACGCCAAACAGGCGGCGAATGTCCGTGCCGCTTTGCTGTTCACGCAAATCCTGCATGATTTTGTTGTACGGATAACGCTGATGCCGCAAAATGGACGACTGCTCCTTGCCAACACCCTGCAGGAAGGTGAGTAGCTCGGATTCCGGCTCAATCCGCTGACGTGTAGCCACAGTGCTGACGAACATGCCCATTGTATTTTTTTCCTTCTTCAACGTACGGTTAGCATACAATGTACCCACGGTTAAATCCTGTTCCCCTGTCATTTTATGCAAATAAATATACAGAGCAGCCAGGAAAAATGTAAAAATACTGATGTTATTCGCCTCGCAAAAAGCCGTGACACCACGATATAATTCGTGCTCCAGTGTATAGTTCTCCCGGCGTGCAGCCGTACTCACCGTAAGTGGATTGTATGATTTTAAACCTGTAACCTCCGGCAAATCGGCAAATTTCTCCGTCCAGTACGTCTTGTCCTTTTGATAGCGGTCCGATTGCTCATAGCTTTGCTCCACCTGAATAAAATCGAGATATGAATTCGCTGGAGCCGACGCATCTGAACCCGTACCATGCACAATATTCATATAATGCCCCGTAATTTCATTAATGGCCTGCTCCATGGTTACGCCGTCCGAAATAATATGGTGCATTTTGAAACTAAACCAGGTGTCTTCTGCCCCCAACCGCAAAATAACAAACCGATACAGCTGCGAATCCAACAAGGGGAACGGCTGTGCGTTATGATGGCTGACCCATAGCTCAGCTTCCTCCGGGGTAACCTGAAGCGTTTCTATGCTCTGAGCAGCAAACGGTTCCACATATTGATAGGGGATGCCGTCCCGAGCCGTGATTTTGATACGAAAAGAATCGTTTTGTGCAATCACCCGGTTCATTGCCTGCTGCAATGCATCTATTCGAACTGTTCCCTTGATTTTAACAGTGGTAATAATCGTGGACGTGTTGCGATTGGGATACACAAGCTCCGTGTACCAAATACGTTGCTGTGGTTGGCTTAATGCAAACAATTGAACATTGTGCTGAGTCATACGTATCTCTCCTCGCGAAATAGATGTGGGTAAAAAGTAACTCCTCATAAATGACCGTCCTTGTCAAGGAACTGGTCATGCGTACCTTTTCACCGGCATTAAATTGCCAATGGCAGTCGGCAAAAGCGACCACTCCTGATATACCACTGAGATATGAGTGTCTTCGAAGAGCTGAATTTGAATAGAAACAAGCACATCTCTCTTTTTCATCACTCACACTTTCGCAGTGCAAGCTTTTTTAGTTGGGCGGACATAGTGAAATAACTCTGACTCTGGATGTATGAATATGTGTATGGTGTGAGAACATTTTTGAATTATGTTGAGAGTACATCTTGGTGGTGGGTTGTAGAATGGTTACCGCAGTGTTAACAACGTAGTGTATCGTGATGTGTGCTGTTTGAGTCTTGGCTGGAGGGTATCGATGCTGTGAGATGCATGAGCTGCTGCAGCGTGGTTAGGAGCGTAATTCTAGGATGAAAGGAGCGAAAAAATACTCACGACTGCGCTTATAACTTCCTGATTTTGTACATGGATGAAAAATGATGGTCATCGGACGAGCCAACGGGCTTCCCAGGCTGTTAAGGATATATTTCGCATACCTTAAAAATAATAGAGCTGTCTTTTGGAATACGGAAAATGATGTGAGACGGATTTACCAGATATGATGCTATGGACAGGGAATCTTGCAGTTTTGCCTATACAACTGCCATGCTGTTTCAATTACAATCAGTGCTCCCATACAGTGTCTAAAAAAGAAAACAGCTTATGTACTTATGAAGCCATTTCGGGAAGCCGTGAGGGCATGTTGTTCTGTTTGATACCCATGGAGCTTCTGTTGAACAACTGTCATGTTCTGTAAGCCATTTAGGCAAAGCCCTCATGTCGGGCAAAACAAAATAACTGGATCTTCTCAGTCAGATGGATCACGTTTTTAAAACCAAGACATGACCGAGTCGACATATAAATTTCTCATATCCTCTTACTGTCCAAAATCTCACAATAAATCCTTATATCCCTTTTTTCCTCCCAATACTTTCTAGCTATTTTAAATATACAAACTTTAAAACCGATTAGCATGGGACATAAGTTCCAAATTGATGAATTTCATGAAATCAATAAATAACCCATATTATTCTATTATTTTTATATCTTAAAATGCAAGAATTTTACTTTTTTATTAAATTGAATACTGACCATGACCCGTTAACGTGATTCAAAACAAAATTTTTGATTTTATAAATTGATAAAATCAAAATGATGTAGGTTTGCAAGAAAGTCCAAAACCCTTGTGCCAAAACAAATTTTACGTTACATACCATTAACACAAATATAACAAATCAATCCTGACATTATCCGACAAATTTCAACTTTTTCAGCAATAATCTTTAATTACCTATATCATGGAATTTATTTGCATTAAGCTGGAATAATTCAAAATTAATAACTCTTCACTTTTTAAATAGATAGTGACTTTTAATAGATCTTTTGAACCAATTTACATGCGGAATTTTCTTTAATTTTTCTCCTGAAATTTTAGTTCAGCTTAAATTCCGTCTAATTTAAGCTATAAATTTTATTTTTTAATTAATAGAAACGTTTTGATTCCCCTTTAAAAATATAAATTTTTAGAAAACTCATAACTTTGGAACTATTTTTTTCGCAAAATTTAATGAACGGAAAATACAAAATAGCAAGTCTCCATGTTGCAAGAGACTTGCTATTTTAAGGTTTTGGCGACTTGACCCTTAAGAATGAAGTGAATACTCTCACAGCGAACGTACCGGAAACATTTGTTGTGTGATGTATACTGTGTACGAATCGAATCGTTTTTGTTGCCGAGCGCATCACAACCGAGTGAGCTTCTGCCCTGTGACCAGACAGGAAACGAATCCTTTGAAACCACTCATCAGAAATCCAGACAAATCCTCGTACATCACGTCTTTTAAATGACAAGGGCTTGCCGCAGCTGTTCACATTAACCGACAGTTTTTTTACGCAAAACAATCTCATTACTGTATTCCTCGCTAAACATCCCATACAAACGAGCGCTGACAGCCCATCCTGACAATCCAAACTGTTCCGAACTGGAGATCTCCATTAATGCGCCATCCAAAGCAATAATTAAATCGCCGCTTTTTACCGTCAATGGTTGTTCGACTAATTTACCAGCTTGCACTGCCTCCGTAATGAGAAACAGCGAAACATCTCTAACCTAGCATCGTTCCCCTTTTAGTTGATCCAGCTGTTAAGTCTCTTAGCATCAAGCCAATGGAATATGTATTTTGTGGTATGAATTATTCTTCCCAGTGTATTGACATAATTAACAAAAATGCTGACATCTATGTAACTCGATGTCAGCAGGCAGAAATCAGCACTGTCAATTTGCTGTAAAGATATACTACGAAGTCAACTACCTTCAGCAGAATAAGAATAGTGAATAGTTCTTCACCCATCCACCACATCTGCTTGCAAATCTGTTGCAATTTCAATCATCTTAGGCACGACAGCCTCATCGGAAATAGCCACATACACATCACCCATGTAATGACGAAAAGGTATTTCTACATCAGCATACTTCCACATGAAAAAGTCTCCCTCGATCGACATGGTGCTCTCAGCACCTTGTATGATTAGTACTCGTGAATACGAAAAGTCTGGCTGGGATGCAAAGTAATCTTTGCACTCCTCCAGGGTAATGGATTGCTCCACAGGACTTTCCTGCATGGAACGGGTGATTCGAAAACGCTGGTTCATTGATCTGCCTCCACAATTATGATTAAAAAATTCTGGCTTTCATACCTTATAATGTCCACATGCTGCTGTCAATTTCGTTGGAATTATATGGATATTTAATGCTTTCAAGCATTTACTTTTAAGATGCATGTTCAAACTGACTATTGTATAGATCGGCATAGAAGCCGCCTTTAGCCAACAATTCCTCATGGTTACCCATTTCGATAATGTCACCGTCCTTCATGACCAGAATCAGATCCGCATTCTTGATCGTCGAAAGTCGGTGAGCAATCACAAAGGAGGTTTTCCCCACAGTCAGCTGGTCCATCGCTTGTTGAATCAGTAATTCCGTACGCGTATCGACCGAGCTTGTGGCCTCATCCAGAATGAGCATGGGTGAATCTTCAATCATCGCTCTTGCAATGGTAATCAATTGCTTTTGACCGGCAGAGAGATTGGCTTTGTCATCCAGCACTGTATCATAGCCCTGCGGCAGTGTTTTAATGAAGCTGTGCAGACCCACCGCTCTACATGCAGCTTCCACCTGCTCATCGGTAACATGATCTTTGGAAAAGACGATATTGTCACGAATCGTTCCTTCGAACAGCCAGGTATCCTGAAGCACCATACAGAATAATTCATGAATATTTTCGCGCGTTAATTGGCTAATCGGGGTGCCGTCAATGTAGATTTCTCCATCGTTCAGCTCATAAAACCGCATGAGCAAATTAACGAGCGTGGTCTTACCAGCGCCTGTCGGACCGACAATGGCAATTTTCTGACCAGCTTCAGCTTTCATGGAGAAGTCCTTGATGATCATACGATCTGCATTATAGCCGAAACGGACATGTTTGAATTCGACATCCCCTTTGGCAGTGTCCAGCTTTATGGTCTTGTGACGCTCATCTGCCAATTCTTCTTCACCCAGAAATTCGAATACACGTTCACTGGCGGCAGCCGCCGACTGCAGATTGGTTGCGGCCTGTGCCAGCTGCGACAAGGGCTGTGTAAACAGACGAATATACACCATGAAGGCGACAATAGTTCCAATAGTTATAGTCTGTTGGTTGACCAGCAAAGCTCCCACGACACAGACCGCGACATAACCAAAATTTCCAATGAACATCATGACTGGCATCATCAGACCAGACATGAATTGGGACTTCCATGCATTTGTATATAAGCGGCTGTTAATGCCATGAAACACTTCCTTGGCTGCTTGTTCCCCGTTATATACCTTGACTACGTTATGACCAGCATAAGTTTCTTCGATATGACCGTTGATCTGGCCAAGCTCCGCTTGCTGTGCTACAAAGTATTTCTGTGAATGCTTCATAATCACGCTCATCAGGCAAAATCCGATCAGCGTAGCTATAATTCCGGTAACGGTCATGATCCAGTTCGTATACAGCATCATAATCAAGGCGCCCACGAAGGTAGCCAGCGCACTGACAAGCGTGCCGAGACTGTTGTTTAACGTTTGTCCAATGGTATCGACATCGTTGGTTACACGGCTAAGCACATTACCGTAACTCGTAGAGTCAAAATACTTCAAAGGCATATGATCGATTTTTCGAGACAGTTCTGTCCGCATCTTCTTTGTAAGACGCTGTGAGACGGTTGCTGTAATGAAGCCCTGGAAATAGTTAAAGATAAGACCAAATCCATATAAAAGCGCCAATACAAGAACAATCTTCTGAACAGCACTTACATCAATCCCGGTCACGATTCCTTCCTGAATCAGGTTGGCAATATCGCTGAGCTTATCGGGGCCAATCACGTTGAGGGTGGAGCCGACCAGGGCCAGTACCATAGCTAGTATAATCATAGGCACATAGGCCTTGCTGTAGGATACAAGCTGGCTGATGGTCTTTTTAAAATTATTCGCTTTTTCACCAGTACCCTTGCCCCCCGTGGGTCCTTTACCCATGGGACCTCGCTGATTCATTTTCATTTGCTGGCTGTCGACGGTGTGTTCATTCTTATCCATGTATGAGTTCCTCCTTCGAAAGCTGCGAATATGCGATTTCCTGATAGGTGCTGCAGTTCGTCATCAGCTCTTCATGCGTGCCGCTCCCTACAATCTCTCCCTGGTCCAGCACGATAATCCGATCAGCGTCTTTGATAGTACCTATGCGCTGACCAACGATAAGTGTCGTAGCGTGGCCGGTTTCTTTTTTGAGAGCGGAGCGCAGAATCCGGTCTGTTCTGTAGTCTAATGCCGAGAAGGAATCATCGAAAATATAAATTTCCGGCTGACGGTAGATGGCACGCGCAATGGACAGCCGCTGCTTTTGGCCACCGGACACGTTCGCTCCACCTTGCGAAATTCTACCCTGATATTGACCATCCATCTTTTCGACAAACTCCGTTCCTTGAGCAATACCAACGGCTTCTTTAACGAGTTTCTCCGAAGCTCCTGCTCTTCCGTTATCGCCATACGAAACGTTGGATACAACCGTACCGTTGAACAATACAGCTCTCTGGGGGACATACCCGATTTTGTTATGGAGTGCCTGCTGATTATAGTTCCTGACATTCACACCATCCACGAGTACCTCTCCCTCGGTCACATCATAGAAACGGGGAATCAGATTGATCACGCTGGTTTTTCCGCTGCCTGTAGCGCCAATAAAGGCAACCGTCTCGCCTCGTTTCGCCGTAAAGCTAATGTTGCGAAGCACGGCCTCCTCCGCGTCTGGATATTTGAAGCTGACATTACGGAATTCCACTTGCCCCATAACGCTCTCTTCTCCAGTCGTCTCATGCCCGTTAACGATGCTGGATTCGGTATTCAAAACCTCTATGATCCGTTTGGCAGAGATCGAGGCGCGAGGCATCAGAATGAATATCATACTTACCATCATAAAGGCCATAACCACCTGCATTGCATAAGAGGAGAATACGACCATATTGGAGAACAGCGTGATGCGGTCTGGTACGGCCGCCCCGTTAATCAGATAAGCGCCGATACAATAGATAGAGACACTCAGACCTGACATAATAAAGGTCATACCGGGGCCAATCATCGTCATTAATCGGTTCGCGAACAGGTTTGTATTCGTCAACTCAACGTTAGCCTGCTCGAACTTCTCCTGCTGATACTGATCTGCATTATAAGCGCGTACTACCCGAAGTCCGATCAGATGCTCACGTGTTACCCTGTTCAGATTATCGGTGAGACGCTGGATTCTCTGAAAACTTGGAAGAGCGAAAACAACAATGACACTTAGCATTAAAATCAGAACAGCCACGGCCGCTCCTGTGGAGGCGGTCCACTGCCAGTTTTTATCCGCAATCTTCACAATAGCCCATACGGCCAGAATAGGTGCCTTGATGATCACCTGCAGCCCCAGCGCAACCACCGTTTGAATCTGCGTAACATCGTTCGTGGAGCGGGTAATGAGGCTTGCCGTCGAAAAGCTGTTCATCTCTTCCATAGAAAAGGATAAGGTCTTGTCAAAGACCATCGCACGCAGACGCATAGCCAGCCCAGCAGCCACCTTTGCCGCGAAATAGCCCACAATAATAGATGCAATCATACTGCCGACGGCACAAAACAACATGTAACTGCCGGGAATCAGCAGTTCGGACACAGGCGTTCCTTCCGTTTGCAGCTTGGTCGTAATTTCCGCCATATAATCAGGCAGCTTCAGATCAAGCCATACCTGCACAACGATGAAAGCTAGGCTGCAAAGTACGAGCATCCATTCATTTTTCTTGAGATATTTGAATATCTTTAGCATTCTGTTGCTCTCCTTTTATCTGATAGTCTTTGATGTTTGGTGAAGTATGGTGCGTCCTGCATCTGCATAGAAGTTCAGCTTCTAGAGACAATAAGCTTAATGAGTCGAATCAGTTCTTTAGCATCCTCTTCGTCTAACTTTCGAAGAACATTCTCGGTCCATGCAATTCCTTCATTATGCCTATCAATCATGAATTGCTTACCTGAATCCGTAATGAATACAATCACCTTACGTTTGTCGTTGACATCAGTACGCCGTACAACTAGTCCTTTCTTCTCCAGACTCTTCAGTGCCGTTGCTACCCGTCCCGTACTGACGGACAAGTATTCGCTCAAGTGGCCAGAGGTAACCCCGTCCTTATTGAAATTCAGACAAATGAGAATCCCCATTTCGCCACGTGAGAAGTGCCCTCGTTCCTCTAATGCCGGTTTCCGCGATTTGACGATATACTCGAATAGTTCTGTCGCTAATGCTTTATAATCCATTGGTCACAACACCTTCTCGCTAATACCTTATAGTATGAGATAATTAATCTTATAGTATAAGATAATAATAATGTCGAGTCACAAAGTCAATTAGAGAAAATATGGAATACAAAAAAATCCTCCGTAACTAGCTTGTATCTTTACCAATTTTTCTACACAAAGTCCAATGTAAAGACATCAGAGCTAAAACTGAATCTCTTCTTATGTATCTTCCTCTGAACATCTTCATTATTGTTTGTAAGGTCAAGTTCTACATGCCGTACTTTGATGAATCGTCTGGTCATCGATTCCGCCCACAGATTCAAAGCATATTCGGCAATCTTACGTAGTTCTCCCGCCACAATCGGCAACCTTCTTCCATGCTCCTGCCCAGGCAGCCAGCAAATTGGTTTGAGCAACAATATTCTGGATGCTCTCTGGGATCGCAGAGCTCATTAATTAGACCTTTTGTAGAGTACCTTGATAGAGTACTTTACAGAAGGTCTAAAGGACGTACTTTTTTTGCTTAATCGATTCGAATCGTTTTACTGACCCAAGCAGGCTCAATCAGTAATGTATACAGTCAATCTTAAAACCCTGTAGTATACTGTGTAGGGATTGCAGTTTCTTTTTTCAATTTTGATGCTGCTTCCAGTGACCAATAAGGATTTCTCAACATCCCTCTACCCACAGCAACCAGATCGGCCTCTTCATTTCCGATAACTGCATTCGCCAAAATTGGATCTTCCAGTCTTCCAACGGCCATCACCGGAATATCCAGAGCTTCTTTGATATCTTTTGCCAAGGGGACTTGATACGCTGCGTGAGTTCCTGGTCTGCCCCATGCAGCTATAGGTCCCTCACCGCCAGATGAAATATCAAACATATCTACTCCTGCCTTTTGATATTCCTTGGCAAAAGCAATGCTTTCCTTAATACCATATCCACCTTCTACATATTCTTTGGCAGAAATACGCATCAACAGTGGCATATCTTCCGGCATTTCGCCCTTCGCTGCCTGAATGATCTCCCGACCAAAAAGGGTAAGATCTTTACCATATTCATCTTCCCGTTTGTTCGTAAGTGGCGAATGAAATTGATGAATCAAATAGCCATGTGCACCATGAATTTCAATGCTGTCGAATCCAGCCTTAACAGCGCGAGCTACAGCAGCACGAAATTTTTCAACGAGTCCTTTAACCTCTTCTGTTGTAAGCGCGCGAGGTTGTTTTGAATTTTCATCAAATGCAATAGCAGATGGTGCTACAGGGACTTCAGCATCTTCCGCCTTGCGTCCGGCATGCGCGATCTGGATTCCCACTTTGGCACCGTAGCTGTGACAAGCATCTACAATCCGTTTGAGAGCAGGAATCTGCTCATCTGACCATAAACCAAGATCAAAATCGGAGATACGACCATCTGGCTCTACATCTGTCATTTCAATTATGATAAAACCAGCTCCGCCTACCGCCCGGCTAACGTAGTGTATATAATGCCAATCTGTGGCTACCCCATCCTTTTTGTCAACCGAATATTGGCACATTGGAGGCATAACTACGCGATTTTTCAATTCCAAACCTTTAATTGTATAGGGACTAAATAAATCTTTCATGTAAGAAAGACTCCTCTCTAATTTATATTATGAAATGCATCAATAAAATGCATGCACAAGCATATACATTAACATGTTTGTTTCATTTGTCAACTCTAGGTATGATTTCAAAGCTTCAAAGTAATTGGTGCAAATAATTCTTTATTGTTTGGATTCACACTTGATCCTCATCTTCAGATTTTTTGCAATGCTTCGACAACTGAATCGTCACCAGTAATCAGATCAAATGCTCGCTTGTATGTGTTCTCCTCATCTAAAGCTGCCACAATGGCACGGGCTACATCCTCACGTGGGATACTGCCATAGGTGATATTCTCCGCGGCAGCCACTTTTCCCGTACCGATTTCATTCAAAAGAATCCCCAGTCTTATGATTGTGTAGTTCAAACTGCTGCTTTCCAGCTATGAGTAATGGCTATACTTGAGACAAAAGTTATTCTTACATTCCTAAAATTTCTAGTTATAAGTGATACTTTCTTGCTTTATAACTGAGACTTTTTACGTTTTTTTGGATTATAACTGAGACTTATCCTCCAACAATAACATAATCACACCCTAATATGATCACTCGTCATTCTATAACTGTGAAGAGAAATGAGAACCAGTAGATTCCTTTTAGCTACTGGTTCTACCTGAACCGCAACAGCGACACAACATCCGTTTGAGTAAACTGTAGGCAATCTGCCCGGCTAAAAAAGTCTAAGACATATATCAAAAAAAGTATAGCTAAATTCGTCTCATGTATTACCGTAACTCATACCTGCGTCAATATGCCGGAAGTGTATTCAATAAGATATCCTTTTTCACGAGCATATTTGATTGTGTTTCTAATCCGACGCTGAAACTCCATTGGTGATTTAACCTTTCCGATATGAATTTCTATCGTATTATCCCACATTTCTCAATACTTCAAACCGGATGTTCTCCTCTACCGCCGGCCCTCCAATTGTAACTTGATCTCCTATCAGCATACCTTCAAGATTAGCTTTTCGACTTAGGCTTAGTTTCATAAAACTCATCCTTTCCTTATTAATTAAGTCCAACTGATCGACTCCACAGCCCGTAGCAGTTATTCAATCAATCTTTACCTCTAAAAATTTTCTCCCGCTGGATTGATGGCTGAACCGAAACATTGTTATCTCCTGACTACAATCAATCATTTTAAGCCCATTATCTTTAAACAGGCATTCAGCATATCCTTGTTTTTATAGATTACAACAGTAATCTCCTGTCGTGCTCTCGTTAGCATTTGGTACAGCATTTTGTCCATACAATAGGGAGGTGCCCCCGCTTCTCTAGTAGACAAAAGCTGCCCAGAATCGTTGTAATAAAAACGCTCGTTTATTACAACGGCAACTTTATCAAATTCTTGTCCAATAACATGATGAGCGTTTCGATTTCCCACTGAGTACTTATCAATTGATAAAAGGTAATAGCTGGAACTGGTATAGTCGATTACTTCCCAACTATTTTCTTTTAACTGCTCTAAGTAGTATCGCAAAGATTTTGCAGAATCAAAGTACTGAAGATGAATATTTTTATAGTCCATATTATTGTTGATATTATTGGTATTGAATAAATTGGTAATAAAAGCTGCAATCTCCTTATTAGTCCTTATCTTTTGAGTGAGTTTATATTTTTTATGATTTAATTGCTCAATCTTTTCCACTGAATTGTTTAAGAGTTCTTTAGTTTTAGTAGTAAAGACTTGATCTGGGTCGTATGAAAAAAACACATTTAACTTGGTTTTGTCTCACATAATCAATGATAATCTCTAGTTGGTGGATGTATATTCGCTGTGTTTCATCAACGATGATCAAATCATATTTTTCCTTTTTTTCTAAAATATATCTAAATCTTTAATTGGGTGAGGTTGTAGGTCTAAAATGGTCTTCCATTGATCTGTTCAATAAAACGATCACGATCAGACATACGGTCACTTCTGGTTCACTGAATGGAAAGTTGCATCAATTAGCAATTTATAAACTCAACCAAAGTTCCTATCATGACACAATAAATTATATACTGGAATATCTATCAATAGCAGTTCATATGAATGTATATAAGGAATTCATTACAACCACTGCTATGTATGAAAAAGTGCGAAAATTAGCTACAACTGAGCAGCAACAACAATATGAAAATATTATAAAGGGAGTGCTGACAAATGAAAAAAGCATTGGCGGATATGTGCCTAGCAGTTGCGCTTTTTAGCGCTATCGTTCCAATTACTTCTCCTACTGAAACAGTTGTACCTTTCAACCACGGGGTAAACGGGTAGTTTGTTAAAAGAGGCTGTCCCAAAACTAAACATTTGAACGCCCTCACCAGAAAAATAGAATGATAATCGTAAAAAGCCAAGGACTAAGCGGTCTGTTTTCGCTTAGCTCCTTGGCTTTTGTCTTGCGTGGCTCTTTAGCCGCAAATACTCTTGCTCACTTTGATATCGCGATCCCCTTGGTTTTTGTACACTGCGGCTTTAACGCAGCCCCGTTGTTTCTTTGCACTCCACCTAGGCGACATTCTTTAGCTTGGCGTATTGTTGCAGGTGTAAGGCTTTTGCCGAAGCCCAACCGCCGATGACAAATTGACATCGGACAATTTGTCCGATATAATCAAAACAAAACGGACAAACTGTCCGAATTTATAATATGAAGGGTGAAACTGGGATGAATATAAAAAAGTTGTATTTTTTACCTGTAGGTGAATGTTTCCTAGATCAATCGGCAGTTAATCGAACCCTTGCCCCCGGGAAATTAGTCGGAATGCCTGTGTGGTCTTTTCTATTGGAAACGACCAGCGGGCCGATACTCATCGATACGGGAATGCCCGACGCTTTTATCAACAATCCCGATTACTACAAGGGGACTAGACGTGAAGGGCGCGTCGTCCCCAACATGTCTGACGGCGACTCGATCGTAAATGTGTTAAAGCGTGTAGGTTATCGACCTGACGATATTCAAATGGTCATTAGCTCCCATTTACACTTGGATCATTCTGGGGGAAACGGGCATTTCCGCAATACGCCGATCCTTATTCAAAGGGCAGAGTATGATGCGGCCATAAACAATGAGGATTACTCTCCATTAGAGTGCAGGCTGCCCGATTTACAATATCAAATCATTGAGGGTGACCATGAATTGATTCCGGGGGTTCAAACTTTATTCACTCCGGGTCATTCCCCTGGCCATCAATCAGTCCTTGTCACAACGGAAAAGTCGGGTCCAGTGCTACTGACAATTGATGTTGCTTATACTCGGGAGAACTTCGAGAATAGCGTACCGTTCTTGACATTCGATCAAGAGATGGCTGCCAAATCGATTACTCGCATGCAGGAGTTAATTCAGGATGTTCGGCCGTCCTATGTTTTCTTGGGACACGATAGAGATCAGGCGCAAAAATGCCGCACCTTTCCTGACTTCCTGTAATGGAGGGACAGGCTATGGATACTCAATCAATGGCTTTATCCGGCAATGAGCGGAAATTAATGGGGACACTTTGCTTGCTCATTATTTTCGGAAACATCAATATGACCATGTTTAATTTGTCTATACCTTCGATTTCCGCTGACTTTGCCCTGACCTCCTCGCAGGTGAGCTGGGTTATGGTCGGTTACAGCATTTTGATGGCTATCGGCGCCGGTACTTACGGCAAGTTAACGGAGTCCTTTTCCTTTCGCCAGCTGTATGTCATTGGTTTAATCCTTTTAGCTTTCGGCTCTATGATCGGCTTTTTTGCAGCTTCATACTTGCAAGTCATCATTGGAAGACTGCTGCAGGCAGCAGGGGCCTCATCCATCTCTCCCCTGTCTTATGCGGCAGTAACCCTGTATTTTAAGCCTACAGTCAAGGGACGGGTGCTGGGAACCTTATCCGCCACAATTGCCTTTGCTTCCGGCTTCGGGCCTGTGTTCGGCGGTTTCGTGGAGCAATACTTTGGCTGGCGTGCTTTGTTCATCGTGTCCAGTCTGAGCCTATTTGTTATCCCTTTGATATTCAAGTATGTTCCTGACAAGAAACACGACCGCGGTTCATTCGATTTTCTCGGAGCTGTTTTGTTCTCCGCGGGACTGGCGTTGGTATTGCTAGGGGTTACGAACTATTGGTTTATGCTCATTGCAGGAGCAGCAGTTCTTCTATGGTTCGGTACTCATATTCAGAAAAAAGAACATCCATTTATCGATGCATCTTTCATGAAAAATGCTCCTTACCGACGAATTCTAGGGATTGGATTCCTTACCTTCGTATGCAACACGGGGTTAACCTTTACTCTTCCTGTCATGATGAAGAATTCCTTTCATTTACCAACTAGTAAAATCGGTCTGCTGATGCTTCCCGGTGCCGCCTGTGCAGCCTTGCTCGGATCCCGGATCGGAGGTTGGACAGATCGTTTCGGAAGCTCCCGCGTGCTTGTCATATCGCAAAGTCTCGTCATCAGCGGATTTATACTACTGGGGGTATCCGTACATTTGCCGCCATGGATCGACGCTTTATTGATCATTATCCTTATGATTGGATTCAACGGTGTCCTCACCTCTAGCAGCAATTTAGTTTCGACGACACTCCGTTCGGCTGAGCTGGGTGTAGGGATGGGTATTTTCACACTGGCCTATCTCCTAGGCGGAGCATTCGGCCCTGCGCTGGTCGGCCGACTGATTGATCTAAAGATGCCTTTTTCTGTTGTTTATTTTACCATTTCCCTGTTGGCAATCCTGACATACTTATTCGCAAGAAAAGCAAATCGTAGCGGAAGCTATGGTAATTAGTTTGGTAGACTTACGACATGTCCGAAAGAGACGGAGGATGAATAGATGAGTAAATTAAATTTCCAACTGTCCTTTGCTGCTATTCATGAGCTGGCCGAGGGGATCCGAACAAGGGAAATATCCCCGGTAGAGATTACAGAACATGCGCTTCACCGCATCGAACGTTTGAATCCGAAACTGAACGTTTTCGTTACCCAAACGTCCGAACTGGCGATTGAACAAGCGAAGCAATCGGAACGCGATATTATGCATGGTCGGTACAAAGGACCCCTTCACGGGATTCCCATCGTTCATAAGGATCTATATTACACTAAAGGGATCCGAACAACTGCCGGTTCAAAAATATTGAACAGCTTCGTCCCCGATTACGATTCGACGGTTGCAGCTAAGCTACATGAGGCTGGAACAGTTCTGCTAGGCAAAGTACAGACTCACGAGTTCGCTGCGGGATTGACAACAACTAGCCCGCACTTCGGTCCTTGCCTCAATCCGTGGAACACTGAACTTGTAACGGGAGGTTCAAGCGGCGGCTCGGCTTCTGCTTTAGCGGCTGGACTTACTTATCTGGGCACAGGCTCGGATACCGGAGGTTCGATCCGCATACCCGCTGCTTTGTGCGGTGTCGTAGGGATGAAGCCGACGTACGGTCGGGTCAGTCGGTATGGTATCATTCCAATGGCCTGGTCATTGGACCACTCGGGTCCGTTGACCCGCTGTGTCATGGATGCGTCCCTGTGCTTGGATGTGATGTCTGGCTTCGATCCAAAGGATGAATCGACTGTCGATCTGCCTGCGCCAGGTATCAAGATGTATCCGAATGGTCTCAGGGGTGTGCGTATCGGATTGCCGACAAGCTACTATTACGAGGATTTGATGCCGGAAGTGGAAGCTGCGATGAAGGCCGCTATCAATAAATTCCGAGAACTGGGAGCAGAAATCATCGAAGTTAGCCTGCCCCTGATCAAACATGTTAGAAGTGCGACGATGGCCATTATGATGACGGAAATGTACTCGTACCACGAGAAGTGGCTTGAGACAGAATTGGAACAGTATGGACCGGACGTCCGAATGTTTCTTGAAAGCAGTAGAGATATTCCGGCTTCCATTTACCTTCAGTCTCAGCGGGCCCGGCAACTAATTGTCAATGATTTTTTGAATGCATTGTCCGGAATCGACATCTTGTTGACGCCGGCAACACCGATCACTGCGCCGCGTGCAGATGATGATGCTAGTGTATTCAGATTGAACTCATTTACGGTTCCGACCAATTTGACTGGCTTGCCTAGCCTGAGCATGCCTTGCGGCTTCTCACCTTCCGGTCTGCCGATTAATATGCAATTGATTGGCCGCCCCTTCGAAGAAGCGACAGTACTAGGTATCGGCAATACTTATGAAATGAATACAGACTGGCACAAGAGACATCCGGATTTGTAAGCCTGACTATATTTGATGGAGGGTAATCTATGGATCAAAAGCAACTTAACTCTGAAGTTAGCAGGAAAGCATCAACCGAAACCGGAACAGATACGACGAGCGACAAGAAAAAAGCATACGAGCAGTTTATTCATACGATCGCAAGTTTAAAGGAACTGGACCTATCGGGCATTGAACCGCATTTGCCTCCAATTTACAAAAAGCACTATACCAAGAAATAAAAAAAAGCTCATCGGTCACCCAAATGAATGTATTTTTAATTTTTCACGAAATGTATTATAATATGAAGACGGACAACATGTCCTATACACGAAAAACGGACATATTGTCCGTTTTTCGTGTTAAATAACAGTTAAATTAATGATGAAGGGAGATGTTTATGATGAATTCAGAATCGCAATCTGTCTCTCTGAAAATTCCCAGAGAGGAGTTAAACCGAAGACGAATTTTGGCGGCGGCTAGAGAACTTTTCATCAAAAACGGTGTTGACAATGTCAATATGCATCAGATTGCGAAGACTGCTGGAGTAGGACAAGCAAGCCTATACCGCCGCTACTCGGATAAGGGCGACATATGTCAGGAGATCGCGTATGAAGAATACCAACCTTTGTTTGATGAAGTTCAAGCATTTCTTGATCAGTCCCCAGAAACCGCTGCCTTGGACCGGCTTTACCATGTAATCGTAAGATATGTATCTTTTTTAGAAGCGAAAGTTCCTTGGCTCTGTGAGGTCAGCCGGGCCTCAACCGGGCATCGTCCGTTACAATCTCCGTTATGTCAATGGATGCGCAATATAAGCAGAAATCTGCTAAATGAGGCCGTTGAACAGGGAGACGTATCCGGGGTGGACATTTCATATACTATTGAAGCCCTGCTGGCCGTGCTTCACAATATCGATTACCATCTCCAAGATGAAGGCTTTACAAGCCAACGAGTTCTTGATGGATTACACCGCATATTTATTGAAGGTTTAAGAGCTAATAGACATTAATTGAGGGGCTGGCCACAAAGCCACATAACATGGATGAGGGATAGTCCTGCGCAACTCCTCTTTTTATCTCATAATGGTATATTGAATGTACAAAGAAACCATATCCTTTCAAATGGTCGGGTGGTACCTCCATTTTACCCAGGAACGGTTTCTTATTGTTTTACAATTGGAGAACAGGACGTCCCTAGTCATTTTTATGACTTATGGGACAACCCTTTTTTTTCTGCCAATGGCTGCTATGCGAATTGTCCGGATCGGACTTCCATGGCACGCTCTCCTTATTCGGTCTTCTTATCATCAGCAGCGCTCTTTCGTCTACTTCCTGTAGGCTTCGTAGCCTGAGAATCCATGGAGAACAAGCAGGTTTTCATCTTATGTATTCCAAAATTGCAGTTGAAGAGATTTGTACAGCACTTTTATCGTATGACTTCTTCTCTTGTTGGCTTCTCAAGTTTCATCGAGGCTTCCAGTACAAAAGTCGGGTGATTCACTAAATCAGTAAAAAATATCTCTAGATCCTCACCATCAGGCCTCCTTAGCCACACATGAGGGGGATTTATGGTAACCACCTTGAACTTTTTCCCATAAAGACAACACTAAGCATATATCCTGATTTGGTTAAATGCATACAACATTCCTCCATCTATTTTTTCTACTTGGGGGTTCACCTGTGTGTTTAGTGATATTATGCTACGGGATGAAATAAGCTCGTTGAGATTGGTGATTAATGTTCCTTTTGCGATGAGGTGATAAATCAATGGTTTAATTAAGAGGGGATCTGTATTGTTTACGAATGTGGAGGCAAGATGGTCAACTGGACAAGACCCAAATACACTGAAGTCGATAGATAACAGGGTTATACCATTGTGAATAGTACTTTCTCTCTTTTAAAAAACCTTTCAAAAACTTAAGGTTACGGGACAGAGATATCGGAGGTGTTTTTGGGAAAACTACTTGATATTCCCAATCCTTTTTTGATGCGTATGTTCTACAATATTTATTACCCAATTCTGTTCGATCATTGTTTCGTTCTTCTTTGGGCTCCAGTTTTATTTGATAAAGTAATGGAATATGCCCTTGCCTAAAAACCAAAACATCAGGAATATGGAACCATTATGATAAGCATTAGCTTGTTCTTGTTTCCTAACCATCGCACGGACTGTGTGTTCTTTGTTTTCTTTCAAAAAATGGATAAGATGTTGTCCAATTTGTCCATTTGAACCTACCACCAAAACCTTCACCTAATCACTCCTCATTATTATATTTTTTCCTTTCCCATTAACTTAAATCACCATTCTTGGCAGTAAGGTCGATCATCTTGTTCTAATTAAACATTAAGTAACCGAATGGTTTAGCACATTACCAAATAAAAAAACATGCGCATGCATTTAATTTAGTGAAAAATGACTTGCTGTCAAGTTTTGAATACAAATATTGATTGCTTATTTTTCAGAAAAAATACGTCGATGATTTGAATAAACTTTGGTTCATCTTTGCTTTCTAAGTTCTCATCTTTCGGCACGTTAAACTTTGAGCGCTTCTGGTATCTACTAGGAAGCGCTCGTATTGTATATTAATTTTGATGTGGAGGAAAATCTATATTCTCATGCTCTCCATAAAAAAGCTCAATGCGTTGGACACCCACTTTTTGGGATGAAGAACAAGCTGAATTTCCAGCTTGAGCTCGGCATGCTCAAAGGGTAACACCTTTAACTCTTCCCGTTCAATCTCTTCCAGCGCAGCCATTAGAGGTAGAATGGATATACCCTCTCCAGTCTTGATGCTCCGTTTGATCGCTTCCGGATTACCCAGCTCCAGACTCACGCGATAGGTGATTCCATTTGCTCGAAGCACTCTCTCCAGCAGTTGTCTGTAGTTGCACGTATGCTCGGGCATGATCCACTCCGCATCAACCAGATCATTCAGGTCGATTCGCTCTTTAGCGATAAGCGGATGGTTCGGATGGACAATCAGCACAAGCGGTTCTTCTCGAATGGTAATCCACTGCAACGCAGGATTGCTTGAATCGTCCGCGAGGATCAACCCAACATCGGCCTCCCCTTCCCTCACCTGGTGCAAAATCATCTCTTCGCGATCCGTATGCAATCGTATGTTCAGATCTGGGTATTCTTTGCGAGTCGCCTGCATATACGGCGGCAGAAAATACGAAGCGATGGAATCCATAGTACCGATCGTCATGGAGCCTCCGCCCTGCTTGGCCAATTTTTCTTTCGATTGCTCGAAAAGCTCCAGCATTTGTCCAGCAAGCTTGAACAGCTCTTCTCCGGCGGAGGTAAGACGAATCTTATTGTTATTGTAGCGCTCGAACAATTTAACTTGATATGTTTTCTCCAGCTTTTGAATCTGGGTCGTGACGCTGGATTGTGCGTAACCGAGCACTTCTGCTGCTCTTGTAAAGCTTTCACGAATGGCAACTTCCCGAAATGTTTGAAGATAAATGAAATCCAATCTGGCCACCCCATCGAAAATTTTGATTAGAATCATCGTTTATTATAGATAACTCTGATGCTGTTTCCTATGTTACATTAGATTTAATTCAACGGGAAGGGATAACTGATGATGATGAACGAACAACATATTCATGGGATTTTCATACCGCTGATTACACCTTTTACGCGTGACTATAAGCTGGACATCGATTCGTACCGGAAGTATGTTACCTATCTTGCAGGCCATGACATCCAGGGTCTGGTCGTTAACGGTACGACAGGAGAGTCGCCAACCGTATCCTGGGATGAAGTGAAGCTGATGGTACATGTGACGCAGGATGTTCTGAAGAGCATGAACAAAACCATTCCGATCGTTATTGGCACGGGAACGAATGATACCTATTCAACGGTGCATCGGACGGAAATGGCGGCTGAATTAGGAGCGGATGCAGCCATGGTGGTCACTCCGTATTACAACCGGCCGACGCAGGAAGGAATATTGGAGCATTTCCGTGTCGTATCTCGTGTAGGCCTGCCTGTGCTAGTATATGAGATTCCGGTTCGCACGGGTAGTCGCATGACAATAGATACAATACGCAAAGTGCTGGACCTGGATGGCATAATTGGGCTCAAGGACAGCACGGGCGGTCTTGATCTGCTCTTAAAATTGACCCAGTACGAGACCAAGCCTGTCCTCTGTGGAGAGGATGCCTATTTCCATGCCATGCTATGCCAGGGGGCTACCGGTGGTATGCTTGCATCCGCTCATCTCCATATCCAGAAGTATGTGGATATATACCAACGTTTTGTGGCTGGCGACATGAACGGGTCGCGAGACAGTTTTATGCTACTAGAACCGATGATCCAGCATGTATTTGCAGAGCCAGCCCCGGCCGCGATCAAGTGGTGGCTTACCCAACAAGAGATTATTGCCGCCGAGCAATTGCGTCTGCCACTTATGCCCCTGTCGGATCAGGTGAAGCAGGGTCTCCTGAATTCAATCATATCCTGATAAATCAGCTTATCTCAGACTCCCCAATCATAACGTAGAAGAAGCATCTCCTGGACAGGAGATGCTTCATTTCTTAGCCGGAACAGGCAGCCTTTAGAAAAACGAATTTAAGAAGATACCCTCTATAGTAGAACGCTGTAAATTACTGGTCCAAAATAAGTGAAGATGTATGTGACGCATAGCAATTTGGTGTTTGTAGACGCGTCTTTTATCGAGCTTAAAATGTCCGAAAGATCACTGCGCATCTTCATCCCCAACCAACTCCAACTGTCTGTCATCAGGAAAACATTTTTTACAAGTCCCGCTATCTGCATTGGGTTGTTATACAAAGAGAATATTATGAATAACTACATACTCAGCGTTTTCATCCTAATGAGGTCTGCAACATTAAAGGGATTATTTCCTGTAAGCGAAATTATTGCAAAAAGAGGACTGCCGATGAATTTCACCGACAGTCCTTCTCTTTCAAGCAGTATACTCCTCACTCCTATTCGCTGGACAGCTCCTTGAGCGATTTGACTTTACCATGGGGATGCTGCTCTTGCTTTCGTGACTTCCAGGCTGCTTCTTTCCTTTTCTTCTGGTGAGCCATAACAGATATCCTCCTTTGGAAATTGTGATGTATACTACTTTCTTAAGTTGTCATTTCTCAGCTCTGTTCATTCATAAAACTAAATTCGTTGAATTTTCTCCTACATATCACAATCCCAAATATAGGCTGTCAAAATCGCTTAATCATAAAAATGCACTCACGCACTTTATGTTTGCGGGGGTGTATTTTTGTGATTAAGCAGATCATTGTTCTATTATAATCCATGTATGAACTTACTTATTTAAAATAGGTATCTCTCCAAGCAGATTCTTTAAATTAATAGCATCCCACGGCATATGCTCTGTTATACCTAATCCAACTACATCTGTTTCTTCAGATAGTTCTTTAATCAGATTAAGTAGCTGAGGCATTTGCATTGTTCCCGCAGGAGAAAAATTATAGGGCGCTTCAGGGTTGGCGAACAGTAAAGAACGAAATGCTTTTGGGTCAAGCACATCTAAATCAAGGTGAATAGCTAGATGCTTAATGCCACTTTCTTTAATCCACTCTCTAATAGATTCAGTACTATTCGTTAACTCTTTGGTTCCTGCAGTTTTAATCCCTAGTCTTTGAATCACTTCTGTGTCTGATTCTGCAGGAGCTATACCTAGTCTTTGAAACGCTTCTGAAATGGCTTCTGTTTCTTGTTCTGTAGGAGCCGCTAATCCCGCGATAAAGACATTTTCAGGTTTTAGTGGGATTTTCACATGTTTTGCGAACTCCTCATCTCCTTCTCCCAAAAGATTTCCGAGCGGTAATGTATGTCCGTTATCATAGCCCACATATCTAACTAAATCACTGTGAGCATCGATCCAAATTAAACCTAATTCCCCACCGTATCGTTCGTTCAAATAGGCAAATGGAGCTTGTTCCACTAAGCAGTCACCACCAAACATTACAATACGATCTGGCTTATGAGCATCAATGATATGCTGAGCAGCCTCTAACTGTTCAAGTAGCTGTTTTCTCCCATTCATACCGTTTTCGTTTTCAAGCGGAGTACCGTTATAAGCTTGAATGGGAACATGAATAAGGGGTTGATCATTATCCGGAGCTAGCCAAGCAAGCAGTTCGGCTCCAAAAGAGTAATTAGGATTGTTTCCCCCTTGCCATTGTGGCATTAACAGACGTATTGTTTTTTCAGTCATGTTTTTCTCTCCTTTACTTCAAAAGTAAGGTTAGTATAAACTGAACACAAATAAAAACGTAGTACGCACTATTTTGATAGGTACTACCCGAAAGGATATTGTAAACATGAGTATGGCTGAATTTAAAGGTAAAGTTAAAAACATTCAAGATACACCTTTTGGTTATACAGTTTCACTGATTGGTGGTAAATGGAAAATGGTTATTATTTATCTCCTAGCCGAAAACCGAACAGTTCGCTTTAATGATCTGAAAAGACAGATAGGGGCTATTACTTATAAAACATTGAGTTCACAACTAAAAGAATTGGAAGCGGATGGTCTGGTGAATCGGAAAGAATATCCTCAAGTCCCCCCTAAAGTCGAGTACAGTCTCACAGATAAAGCAGAAACGTTATTACCTGTTTTGGAAGGGTTATGTGAGTGGGGAACAAAAAACCAAAAAAATTAAATCCAGTTTTCTAATAAAAAGCCTGTATGCGAAAAGTTGTCCTGTTTTCCAACATTGCTATTCCAAGTTTAAACTCTCTAGTTAAGTGAATCCAGCAATGGCTGAACAACAGCATGCAACCGTTCTGCAAATTCTATTATCTTAATTATCGCTTCAAGCCAGATTTATTTCCCGAATCACTTCAAGCGGAACCTTCGGTTTTCGGTCTTCCGTCAACAACCCGTTGACTTCCTGCTGTACATCGGTTACTTGTGTATAGCAATAGCCCGAGAGATAGGGGGTCGCTTTAATTGCTCCGGTGATTGCACGGAAACGTTCGATAAAAGCTTCGACTGAATCCACCTGGTTTCCGTATCCCCAGCCCTTGTCCGTCTGGAAGGCAATGCCGCCGAATTCGCTTATGATAATCGGTTGTCCTCGGTAGGCATATCCTTCTGCAAAAGCATATTTCCAATTGTTAAAGGAGATGCTGTTGTTTACGATGCTTTCCTTATCCTGATATCGCTCCAAAAACTCTTCGCCCGTCTCCACATAATCATGAAGGGTCAAAATATCCGAGACCGTATGCTCCCAACCGTCATTGGTAACCACCGGACGATACGGATCAATCGTCTTCGTCAGATGATAGATGGTTTGCGTGAACTGCTGCTGCCTTACATCATGTCCAATGGTCGATATGCCCCACGATTCATTGAACGGGACCCAAGTTATGATGCTTGGATGATTGTACTGCTGCGGCACGATTTCCAGCCATTCCTTCGTAAAGCGGCTAACCGCCTGATCATTGAACTCAAAGGTCGACGCCATTTCTGACCAGACGAGCATGCCTTTCACATCACACCAATATAAAAAGCGAGGGTCTTCCAGCTTCATATATTTACGAACCCTGTTATATCCCATCGCAGCTATTTTATCGATATCTTCGATAAGAGCTTCTTCAGAAGGGGGAGTCAGATGAGTTTCCGGCCAGTAGCCCTGATCTAGAATCAGCCGCTGGTACAGAGGGCCATTATTTCAATAGAATCTGTCCGTTTTCAATCATATTTTCCGCATGCCAAAATAGGAATACACCCTGTCACTCTCTTTCTCATCCTCATACAGAGCAAACTCTACATCGAACAAGTTGGGCGATTCCGGTGACCACAAGCACTGCTTCCATGGACCACACGCTTCATGAAATACATGGGCCTCCACCGTTATCCAGGGCCTGTCGGCAGATAAGCTGACCTTTTTCACATGCTGTCCTTTCAGCGCAATCCGTGTCTCCATGCGTAAATTATCTTTAGCCTCGGTACCCATGAGCTGAAAGTCAAAGCGGATCATATGACGGTCGATATCCGGTGTTATCTTGACCTCATTGATTCTTACCTCATTCACATATTCAATCCACACACTTTTCCAGATTCCGGTGCTCTGTACATAAAAGCATTCAAAGTTTCGGCACCCCTCCCGGCGGCACCGTCCATGAGAGGATTCGTCATACGGCGGAATATATTCGTATGCATTGTCGGAACATGCTAGATTTGAAGACAATGGCTGCGACGTCAGGTTATAGCTCCTTTCATTTTAGCCCACTCTTCCATCAGATCATGGGCAGCACCCCAGCTCAATATTTGCTCCAATGCCGAATAACGCTGGCCAAACATCTCCTTGTATCCACGGCACTCACTGTAAAGCAGATTGCACTGGAAACTGGCTTTCATCAAAGCAGCTATTTTATCAAGAGATTTCGGGAGCATACAGGCATCACGCCAGAGCAGTTTCGCCAGCTGAGAAGGATGGGTTAGTACAATCTAATAACTCCTTCAATAGCTGGGCATGTGTGTATGGCAGCGTACAAATCGAAATTACAAATTTTGCAGTTGAATAAAAGAATAAGCGGCCGCTTAGGACGTTTGGTTAACATGTCCTACGCTACCGCTTCTGTTAATGTTTTTTATTTCGCTTATATATAGGATTAAATTGTCTGTTTGGATATCGCTCCGAAATATTCTACAACTACCTCACGGAATTCCAGAGCAGCCCGTGAAATATACCGACTCCTATGCCATAATAAAGCGATCTCCCGTACCAATTCGTGATTTTCTACTTGGAGATATTTAAGATGTTCCCGTGAATTTCTTGCCGTGCTTGGTATAAAGGCTATGCCAATTTCAGCTTCCACAAGCGTACTAAGCCTTGCAGGTTCATCCCCCTCATACACATACTTAGGTATAAAACCTTCCGATTTGCATACAGAGTCCACTAAATCGCGAGTACCGTAGCCTCTCTTTACACCGACAAACCATTCATCCCTTAGATCTGTCAACGTTACACTGCTTCGATCTGCCAGCCGATGCCTCTTTGGAACAGCTACAAGAATTGGATCGATAAACACGATTTGGCATTCGATGTCATCTCCCTCTATTGGAGGTGAGGACAAGCAAAAATCGACCTCTCCTCTATGAAGCAGCGTTACCATTTCCTGAGTGGTCAGCATTTGCACATGAAATTGAATATAGGGTCGCTTTTTCCGAAACTCTCGCAGAATATTGGGTAATGTGCTTGCGGTGGTCACTGCCAATTCGAGAGTGCCATGTTCCGGGCTGGATAAATCACTAAGCTCCTGCTTCCCCTGCTCCAATTCAAATAAAGCCCTCTCTGCACGGTGAAGGAATCTGCTTCCGAACTCATTCAATCGCAGTTTCCTCCCTGTTCGATCGAATAGAGGAACCCCCAGATCTTCCTCCAGGCGTTGAATCGTTTTGCTCAGCGACGATTGAGTAACGTGCAGACTTCGTGCAGCTTCGGTCACATGTTCCAAACGAGCTACCGCGAGAAAATATCGCAGTTGAAGAAGTTCCATTATGATCCCCCATTCATTCCCTCAAGTCAATGAGATTATAACATCAAATGCGTTGGAATAAATAATCGCTTTCAAGTACGATGATATTAATTCGCTATGGGGGGACCAGAAATGAGCGTTCGCAGCTGGTGGTTACTGATTTCAGTTGGTCTAGGGATACTATTGAACCCATTAAATTCTTCGATGGTTTCTGTTGCTATTCCAAGTCTGCAAAATGTGTTCCAACTTGACTTTACAGGTGTTTCCTGGATTATTTTTTCTTTCTACATTGCAAGTAGCATCGCTCAACCTGTCATGGGAAAAGCCAGCGATTTATTCGGTCGTAGGAAAATTTTTCTTACCGGGCTTGTTGTAGCCTTCATTGCATCATTATTAGCTCCATTATCACCAAATTTCGGGTGGCTCATCATGTTCCGCATTGTGCAATCCATCGGAACAAGCATGATGGTTGGGGTTGGAATGGCTATTGTTCGAATTCATATTACAGAGAAACAAGCAACTGCGTTGTCTGTTTTGTCCATATTCCTATCTGGAGCAGCAGCAATTGGCCCCTTTATTGGCGGGGTCTTGATTCATTGGTGGAATTGGCCTGCTATCTTTTTCATCAATATTCCGTTTGTGGTGGCCAGCTTTGTATTGGCTTGGAGGAATATTCCTAAGGACGAACTGCCAACATCCGTAGCACGCAACATGTCCTTTCGTAAATGGTTTGAACTGATTGATGCATTAGGGATTCTGCTCTTCACAGTGGCTTTGGTTACCCTGCTCGTTGGACTACTCTCAGCAAAATCATCTGGACATATCTTATTAGGAAATGTCATTGTCGGGCTGATAGGTCTCGTTGCGCTGGGGATATTCGTACGACATGAGTTAAAAGCGACATCACCCTTTATTCCTTTACGTACATTTGCCAAGTACCCTGCGATGACTTGGGTTAATGTTGAATTCATGCTCGTTAATGTACTATATTACTCGCTCTTTTTCGGGCTTCCGTCCTACTTGCAAATGGTACGTCATGTCAGTGAGTTCCAAACAGGCATTCTCATGCTAAGCTTAGGCTTGTGCTCGCTAATTACTTCTCCAATTGCAGGACAATGGATCGATAAATCAGGACCCCGACCGGCATTGCTGGTGTCCGCAATTCTGATGACATTGGGGTCAGTGTGGCTCGTGACATTGAATCCAACTTCACCGGTTATCAGCGTGTGTTTGGCTTTAGCTGCATTCGGTATTAGCAACGGTTTGAACAATGTAGGTATGCAAGCAGCCCTGTTCCAAAGTTCTCCAAAAGAAATAATCGGTGTAGCATCCGGATTATTTAACACATCAAGATATCTGGGAACCATTATCTCTTCATTATTGATAGCTATCGTAATGGGAGGTACGTTTAGCTTCAAGGGATTTCAAATGCTTGGGATTATCCTCACGGTAATTGCATTGTCTTTGGTATTCATGAGTCGGCAGCACTGGAAGTCAGCGCAATTGTATGAGTCGTAGGCCCACAAAGTTCATATCTCAAACCATTGCGCGGCACCAATCATCATGCATCCAATGTCATTTATTTGGATTAAAGAAGGCGTTTCACCTAAACGAACGGTTTTATGAAGTCGGTTGCATGAACCTTTGCACACTATTTTAATTGATTCTGATGTTTCTCTCTGTGAAGCAACCTTATTAGCTATTTTTTTAATAACTGCCATAATACCATTTTTCAGAAAACAAAAGCATATTCAGTGGTCGTTTGATCATTATCGCGCCCCTGTATTTCCCTTAAGCGGAGTGGGCTTGTCGAAGTGTTGAGCCAACGTAACACGGAAGTCAGTCTGCTCCAGCGGGCTGGTATATTCGCCAATGTTTGAAAAATACTACAGATTTCGTCCCTCGCTGAAGCAAGGACAAGACCCTTGTTCCGGCTTGGCGACATAATCCAGCTTGTCATTATACCCTTCCGAATTCCAGGGATTAGTAGAACGTTCGCTACACATAAGTTCAGTCTCCTTTTTGTATGATTACAGGTCACAATAGTAGTGCATCATTTTCTCACAAAAACCAGTACTTTATAGAATGTACCGACTTGGTAAAATTTCAAGTATTAAAGACTTAATAGATATATACTAACTATATTTTAATCAAAGCTAACCATTCCCTTTCGGTCTGTCTGACGCAAAGGCAATTAAATAAAGCATCGTGTGGAGTGCATTCTTCATTGCTTTTGAATACTTCAGATTCCCCACTTTAATCAAGGACTTAATGGATCTATATTAACCTCGATTTCGTCGACCTGTCAAAAAACTTTCCAAAAAATGCAGCTTGATCTTCCCCCACGTTCATACTAAAAAAAACCGCTGATTTGATTTGTTCAGATCAGCGGTTTGAAATCTCAATAATTCTTCCACAAATTCATTGACATACTTTTAGATTTGTTTATTTTCTGAATTCGGATTATCAAAACCTAACAGCCTACCCTTTGAGGTGTAAATGAAGCCATTTGTTGGATCTTTTTTGCTTTTGTCTGATCATCATTGATTTAAAAATTACTTCGTTGTAGCTTCGTACAAACGCTGTAAAATGGTAACAGCTTCAGCCCGTGTGACTAGCGCTTTTGGGTGAAGGTATCTTTCATTAGCAGTAAGGACTCCCATCTTGGTTAGGGTGTAGAATGCTTCTGCCTTTTGATCCTGGGAATCTCCATCATAGTTGTACTCTTCTCCAGTCTTGTCGATGTACAGCACCGGATAGTAGGCCGAGAAATTGTCATTGTAATTGGCCTGACGAACTTTTATATCCTTGTACTGCGCAGCTGCGGAAATCACTTCCTCAATCTCAGGATGAAGCGTCTGATTGGTATAATCCGTCCGAAGAGAGGCGATCATCATCACATCCCAGCGGGTCAATGGTTTGTCAGGTTTGACATAGAATTGATAGTTTGGATATTTCCCGCCAACACTTTCAGCATACGGCCAAACGTAGTCCCCGTTGAATATTGCTGCAAAATCTTTATTCGCCCAGTGTTTACGCGCATCCACAAAGTCGGAAGGTTCGCCGGAAGAATGATCGATTTCTGGAAAAAGCTTGTGAAACATATGTACAAATTCCGCTTTCGTTATGGTTTTGCTTGGCTTGAAGGTCCCATCTGCATAGCCCTTGACAACGCCCTTGTCGACCATGGAACGAATCGATTCGGCAGCCCATTCATATTTTGTTCCTTCCACATCAGGAAACGTGTTTGCCGCGAATGCAGATTGACCGAAAAACAGTGTCGTCGCAACCAACGGGGTGATAAGCCATTTCTTTTTAAATATCTCTTTCCACTTCCTTTAGGTAAAATTTATGTATAAAATAGTTCTCTAGACTCAATTTTATATCGGCATTTCAAAAGAAAATGATGATATTAGAGAGAAAAAAGCACTGTTAAACAGTATTTTGGAATATCGACAATCAGTGTTTGAAATATTCGTGTAGACCCGTCGGGAATTGAGAAAGCTTGTGGAGGCCTTCATGGCCCGTTCTCGCTTTTTACTCTTTTGACCTAAGCCTGTACGACCCTAGCATCGATTAACCGCTTCATGCGATGAGGAATCTGCATTAGTGTAATCTGCCCGTTAGTTAAAAAACAGCCGAGCGCTCGGCTGTTTTTTTGGTAGCGTTGAACTATCGTTTTTTAGTTAGTTTAGCGAATTCCACCCCATAGGACTGGGAAGCTCATTCGCTCCAAAATATTGATACGCATCTACGCTTATGACTGCATCGAAGTATTGCTCTGCAAAAGGCAAGTGGCAGGCATCTGCATGGATGGGGATAATTTGGCTTTCCAAACCAAACTCTCTGAATCTTCTATAGTTTTCAGTTGCACTAATCCATAAATCGACAGCAAATACGGTTATGTCAAACTTTTGCGCCAGATAGATAGAAGTAAGTCCGGTCCCACAGCCCAAATCCAACACTCGCATTCCTTTCTGCAAAGTCAAATTTTTCGATAGCTCCTCGAGCATGATAATCGAACTAGGCCCCATTAAATTTGCTCTTATGAAATCTACGTCATCTAGATCTCGCCGGATCATTTCTGCTGACCCCCTCCTACTTTCTTCATTTGATATTTCCAATAAAGCAATTCTTCATCTTTGTGATCAATTTGAAATCCTAACTTCAATAACAAATTCTTAGAGCTGTTATTGTCAGGTGCGCATCTTGCCGTTACGATTTGGACTTCTTCATGATTTAAGGACCACTCTATTAATTTTTGAGCGGCTTCATAGCAATAGCCTTTGCGGCGATGACTTTCATTCGTTGCAAAACCGATCTCAATCATACCGTTCTGATCAGGATCTCCTAAAAAACCAATCCCTCCAACAATTTCTTGGGTATCCTTCTCCACAATGATCCAAGAGTCAAAACCTCTAGTGCCATTATTTTTTATCAAAAGTTCTCGAAAATAAGGTAAAGCTTCAAAGAAATCAGGACCCGGCCATTCATCACTGGTTTTATAACCCAAAGCTTCAATAGCACCTATATCACGTTGGGCTGCTGCTTCGATTAAATTAAGATCAAGTGTTTTTAATATGAGCCGATTCGTTTGAAGTTTCATGTATTGTCCACCTTTCTACTTACTTAGATTGAATCTTTCATTCAAGAAGTCTGGTTGTATTTGACCAAATTGGAGTAATTCCCTTCTATCCCCCTTTGCTAAAATTAGAAAAGGGCAGGAATGAACATACGTCATTCCTACCCTCATATCACCTGCTATTTAGCCACAAAAAAATCCGCGCTGAACCAGCACGGATTGGACTCATTATAACAGGTATCCCTAAGGATCTGGTAGTATCCGTTGTTCTTAACTAATTCCGAAGCTTTCAAATCCCCACCCGTAATACAAAAATTGGGCAGACGAATAGTAGGTGCATGAAAACCTCTTTTTATGGAATTGGATTAGTAAAGAACAGCTCCAGACAAAAAAATCTCTCCTTAGTGAATTACCCTTATTATACCAGGGCCAATTTTATCTGCCAACCTTTCACATATTACAAAAGCGTTTCATTAGGACTATCCTGCTGCTTAGCTTAAAAGCAACCGAGTGATCGGCTGCTGTGGTAGCAGCAACTGCAGCATGACCCTACAGGCCTTTTCCCCCTAGAGCACGCAGTTTAATGGGCTCCGCTCCAATAATCAACGGTCGGGCGCGTTGTATCGACGCCAGTACCTCTTCGTTCTTAAGGCTGGCTGCATGGGCATCTGCATCTTTCCACAGTTCGGTCACATACACCGCATTCGGGTCGTCGTCTGACACATTGACTATATACAAATAGCAGTCATTATTCGACTTCAACAGATCGGCCGCTTCTAGCAAGATGTCTGCAAGAGCGTCCCTTTGCCCTGGACGTGCCGTCAACTTTCCATAAGCCTCTCCACAAACGCTAAAAAATAGTCGGTACCATTCCCCCATCCATACGGATTGGAGAACCTTTAAATGCAGATGCATAAGGACTACATACAAATGTAGCTAGTCTACCTATTTCAATAGGCTTGATAAATCGCTGTATTTCAGATTGAGGCAGGTTTGTAACCATAAAATCTTTCTCTTTTTCTGAAAAAGTCATATCTTCATGAGGATACATACTCTCAATGATTTGGTGCACATTCTCAGAGAGTGTTGGTCCTGGCATGATCGTATTGACTGTAACTTCTGTCCCTATTGTTAATTTAGATAAGCTTTTTGACAATGATAACAACATAGATTTTGTCATACAATACTGCGGCATTTGTCCTGAAGGCATAATTGCTTCTTCACTCGCAATAAAAATAATGCGGCCATAATCATTTTTCAACATTTTAGGTAAATAAAATTTTGATAATCCATTTGCAGCAAGAACGTTAGTACGGAAGTATTTTTCCCATACTTCATCGTCTACGTCCTCATATTGCATAATTTCATAAATGCCCGTATTGTTAACTAAAATATCAATACTAGGGTATTTTTCAAATAAAGCTTCTCTTTGTCCAATATCCACAATATCGGCTGTCGCATTTTGAGGGGAGGTAGCTGGGAAATTTGACTTAATTTCATTTACAGTTCGTTCTACCTCTTCATAATTTCGTCCATTAATTAGTACATTAACACCTTCTTTGGCTAGTTCAATGGCAGTTGCTTTACCTATGCCTTTCGTTGATCCTGTAACTAAAGCTGTTTTATATTTTAATCCCATATCCATAATACACTTCTCCTTTTTTAAAACAGTCTTGAGCTCTGGATAGTGATTATATTATCTTGTCTGGATTGTCCAGTAACTAGCATATTGCGCCAAAGTTCTTGTTTAACACGCCAAATAATAAAACTCATTAGGCAGTCCTAACGTGCTCCTGATATCGAGTTTGTACCTAAGTGTTTAGTCCGCCAATTTGAAGGTGTATCACCCTCCCATTGGCGGAAGGCGCGGTAAAACGAATTCTGGTCTTCATATCCAATCAAAAATGCCACCTCTTTAATATCGAGCGAGGGGTCTGCCAAGTACTCTCGTGCCTGCTCATGCCTAGCTTGTGTCAATAGAAACTTGAAGCTCGTATTTTCGTCAGTAAGCCGGCGCTGCAAGGTACGATCGCTCATACTGAGCTCCTTCGCCACAGCCTGAATGTCAGGACGCCCTCCTGTAAGGCTACGTTTCATGATCCATTTGACCATCTCAGTAATTGAGCGGCTGCGCTGCTGCTCATGCAACGATCGGTCCAGAGCAGGAGTCAGGATTTCCAGCAACTCTTTGTTGTACGAGACAAAGGGACGGTCCAGATCTCTTCGATGTAGCGTCAATCGGTTACATTTTGCACCAATTCGAATGCGACAGCCGAAGTATGCTTCAAGGGCTTGTACATCGCCCATGGAGTGCGGAAATTCAACAAGCTGCGCTGTCAAAGGTTGACCTGTCCCCCGGCGTCCAATCTCCAGAAGACAAGCCAGCGTAATACCCACCAGCATCGGCGGACCAGATTGCTCGGGAGACAGCCATTCCAGATCAATTGTACAGTGCTCGCCCTTCTCAGTGATATGTAGGTTTTCCGGGGGACACAGTTGTTTGTACCGAGCCATTCGGTTTAGAGCGTCGCGGTAGTCCCGAGCATGGTAAGTCGCTAAGACAGTCGGTGGGTACTTCGCTGTATCAAAGACGGTCGCAAGCTTGATAATTCCTTGTGCAGTGTCACCAATGAGATCAGAATATGCCTGCCAGATCGCGAAATATTGAGCGGTGGTGACTACTGTTTCAGTACTAATGGTGATCGGCAATCGTGCTTTGCGAGCTACGTCGTGGGCGCCAAACCCTAACTGACATAATCCTGCCCACAATCCTGGCGGGATTTTAATACGGTCAGAGGTATGAGACTTCATATATATGGGCCTCCTTTATCTACTTGCATATTCATTAGTTTTGGTTGCGATGGGGTCCCTCTTAAGTACACATAAGAATACTCTTAAGTACGTTAAGGTGTCTACATTAACGTACTAAGCTGCGAAAAATGTTACATCTTCTTGTTATCTGTGATACTTTCAATCAATGAAGAGGAATATGGCGAATTACTTAATCATAATAAAATTCTGTTAATGGCATGAACGACTCATCCTCAACACCAAAAAACACACCCATATGTTTATGAGTGTGTTTTTAAAACCTCAAATCACGACACTCCTAGGAATGTCATTCCTTCATGCTTCTTATATTTAAAAATTAAGGCTTCAAGAAAGGCCCGTTTTCACCGATCTTACCGGAGGCAGGATTATCCGGGAGATCAAGTACAATAAACCTTTTGCACCCCAGCGGCTAGAGTAGTTGTACACAACATCCTGTATGATTTTATATCTTTATCGTGTGCAGCATTAATCAAATCTTGGTAGGTTGCACCTGGTGACTCTCATTGGATCACTGTTGGCTGCATTGCCGCTTGAAACATGATTCGCACCACCTCGGTTGTTCGAAGGGTCCGCATCAACGTTTTTTGCATTGATCAGCATTGATCGGCGTTACAACAATTACAGATGTTAATACAAGTATCCCCGTGACGATCTCTCCCTTCCTCTTTTCTCGTACAAATGATTATTCTATCACTCTCATGGATTATTTTATGTTTTTATGGAAGAATTCAGAGTAGAATATGTTGATTTATAAGGAGGAAATAGCGGATTTTATGTAAAAACTTCTTTTCTCTTTACGTGTAAATTAAACCTATTCGAAATCTCAGCAACTTAAAAATGATCAAGCAATAGAATTCGGTTGTGGAGCGATACCCACTTGGTTTTATGGTGGGCAAAATTATTTTGCTCACCATTTCAAAGGTTTACTGATTACTTAAATGCATCCCAAAATTTCATTAGATCAATACTGTTTGGTTCTCTCCAGGATCCTATATCTCTCTCTTATGACGGATCGAAAAATAGAGCGGATTTAAATAGTTCTTCGAATCACGCTTTTGGTTGCTGCCGCCTCAAAAATCGTCTCAATCAGCACCAATACACGGTGTACTTCTTCATTTTTGATCGCAATCTCCGCTTTTCCTTCGATGGTGGAGACAAAATTCTCATAAAAGCTTTCCGCAGCAGCAGGTATTTTCTCAATCGGGAACCTAAGGGTGGATTCCTCAGACGGCGGCGCCATCGTTTTCGTCAATCCTTGACCTGCTTGAATCGGCTTGGGTTCCACGTGAGCGACATCTGGATTTCGGGTGACGATCTCTCCACTCAAATCCCAATCTCTAATCATTGCGGTTCCTTCAGTTCCTTTAATATACCAGCGCGGCAGCTTTACGTAATTGGTTGTACCCACTTCAATGACTGCGGTCAGACCGTCCTTGAACTCAATAAAGCTGGTAAAGCCGTCATCCACTTCAGTCCCCAAAATATAGCTAAGGGTAGCAGCTACGCTTTCTATTTTGCTGTCCGTAATCTGAAGCAGCTGGTCCAACAGATGTACTCCCCAATCCAGTAGCATTCCTCCTCCATACGCCTTTAGTTGCCGCCAGTCACCTGGGATGCCATTAGCCCCCTGAACTCGCGATTCCAAGTGGAAAAGATCACCCACGGTCTTATTGCCAATTATATCTTTAATAATTCGGAAGTCTTCATCCCATCTACGGTTCTGATGTACTGTAAACACACGATTTTCTTTCTTCGCCACCTCAACAATGTCCAATAAATCCGCGCTCGTTATCGTAACCGGCTTTTCACAAATGACATGTTTTCCGGCTTGCAGTGCCTGGATCGCGATTTCCTTATGAACATCATTAGGTGTTGCTATCAAAACAATATCCACGGCCTGATCGGCAAGGACGGCATCCAGGCTGGCATAGGTTTTATAGCCGGCAGCCGCAGCCAGTTCCATTCGGTAATCGACAATATCATATACACCGCCAACGGCAAGTTGCTGATTAGATTCGATCAATTGAACATGGTAGCTTCCCATGCCTCCATAACCGATAATGACTACATTGTATATACGATTGCCCATTTTCATCTTCCTCCACTCCTGATTTAAGCCCACCGCATATCAAGTGGTTGCTCATAGATCAATAAATCTTAATGTCCTGCGTAACTCTCCCTTCACTTCATCGGATAGCTCTATCATACAAATCTCATGAAAAGCTTTCCTCCTCATTTCTTGCTGTTTTATTCCCGAATATTGTCCTGCGGTATTTCAATGGTGATGTTCCTGTTGCTTCTTTAAAGAGATGATGAAACGTCTTTACACTACTGAACCCTGCTGCCTCTGCGACCTCAGTGATCGGATTGTTTTCATTCAACAAAATCCATTTTGCCTTATTCAGTCTGTAATCATTCAAAAATGCTACAAAGGTCATCCCCGTATTCTTCTTAAATAGCCTGGCGAAATAATAGGGGCTGAACCCCATATAATCAGCGACATTCTTCAGCGAAATGGTTTCATGATAATGACATTCCACATACTCAAAAATACGTTCCAGTTTATAAAGGGTGTCCTTTGATTGTGTTAAGGGTCTTTCAGAGATTTCAGGAAGCCTTGGCGCCATGCTTCTCGGCACTTCACGCATAATAAGAGTCAACATCTCAAACAACTTCGCTTTGATCATATAGGCATGACCTTCGTGGTGGTTGACGTTCTCATCATAAATGCTTTGAATCAGAGGAAGCATTTTAGCTGCTGTTTCTTCTGGCCAGTTCCAGCTTGATTGCTCCATCTCCGTAAATATAGTTCTAAGAGGGCGTTTCTGATCACTTAATGTGGAAACCTCTTGAAAAAAGCTCAGATCAAATTGAATAACCACCCGTTCGCTGTCGGGAGAAGCCAAGAAATAATGAACATCACCCCCATTTATAAACTGAACTTCACCTTGTTTCATGCGTATCGAAATATCGTTAATTCCCAGATCCAAGGTTCCCTGGGTCACATAAACAATTTCAATTTCTTTATGCCAATGAGGATAGCAAAGCACGTCGCCTTTATTAATAAAACTCCGGAAAGGAAAATGTCGGTCAAGCTCCGGGATTTCTAAATAAAAATTCATTTTGGTAGACTCCTTTTGTTGTAAAGTTCAAAAAAGCCGTACACATGACTATTGATAATTACGCTGCTGCATCCCTTCTTCTCTTCTTCATTTTTCTCCTTCTCGACTTTCGAAAAATTCCCTCTCCCTTTTAAATTGTAAGCGGTTAACATTCTTTTTCCTACCCTATCAATCATAGTTGTATTAAGAAAATAACTATTAGGTATCCTTACTAACCTAATTTTGCAAACACAAAGTTATGCCTCAATTATGAGCGGTTTGGCGCCCGAAAACAATTTGGGCTGATCTTATTTCTCCCTTCCGCATGCACTTTCTTCAGATAAACAGGTTTCACCTTAACTGGATTAAGCAAATACGTGTAAAATTATCGAACGATTGTTTTTACATTTTTTATATAAATACGTATGTACATTTCCAAGAAAAAGGTATAATCTAGTAAAGCAACAGAATCCATATAAAAAATATAGACTTATGGAGGGACGGACCTTGAAGAGACTATTCGCTTTAAGTTGTGCTTTCTATCTGTTAATCGGCATTACTAGTGTGGTGCTTGGAGCATTACTGCCGGTCCTACTGCCTTACTATGGACTGGGGTACAGCGATGGCGGATTATTGTTGTTCCTTCAGTTTTTCGGATTTCTTGTCGGTGTTCTGTTCTCCCCCTTCATGGCTCTACACATCGGTCGCAAGTCTATGCTGTCCATTGCCCTGGTTAGTATCGTAGCAGGGTATGCCATCTTGGGTGTACTCCCCTCATGGACCTGGGTTATCGTGATGACCATCTGGGTTGGCTTCGGCTCAGGCATCATTGAGTCGTCCATCGGAGCGTTCACGATTGAGTTCACCGAAGAGCAGAAAGCCGTAGCCATGTCCAAGCTGGATGTCTATTTTGCACTTGGTGCACTGCTCATTCCCGCAGTGGTAAGCCTGTATATCTGGCTTGGAATGTGGTATTTGACCTTCTACACCATCTCCCTTCTGACGTTTATTCTGGGGCTATTCTGGATTACCATGCCTACTTCCTCCTCTTCCCACCTTATCCAAGCAGATCTCCAAACCTCTGAGCGATCGGTCGAACAAGCCCGGTACTCTGTACAGCACCGTGTGTTACTGGGAATATTCATTGTATTCTTCTTTGTTTACATGGGGCTTGAACTGGGGCTCATGAACTTCCTGCCCTCTATTCTGATCGAGACCCTGCAGATTCGGGAATCCGTAGCTTCGTTAGGTGTTAGCATACTATGGATTGCGATGATCATCGGCCGCATGTTCTCAGGGAAGATTGCAGAGTCCGCAGGATATATTCCTTTCCTGCTTTGGAGCGGAATCGGAACTTTCTGCTTTCTGGTCGCAATGGCGTTTGTCTCCAGTCAGTGGGCTACATACCTTCTGATTTTTGGTGCAGGGTTATTCATGTCCGGTCTCTTCTGTATTGCCCTCGTCTATGCGAACGTGCTGATTCCGGGAATGACCGAGAGAACGACCAGCATTCTAATTGCGTCAGGCGGAATTGGCGGAGCAGTGCTTCAATATGTAACAGGCTGGAGCATGAGCGAATGGTCGGTGACGGCTACCCTTTGGATTTTGGCGGCTTTCAGCCTAATTTTGCTGCTGGCGGTCATTTTCTCGCATCTGTGGAATGGCAGGAGCAGACGGGTAGTTGACTCCCTTGTCCATCAGGGCAAGGAAGGATGAGATTCTTTATTCTTGGGGGAGGTGAGGCCCACCGCTTTATGTAGTAGCAGGGCAGTACATTTTTTAAGGATGTACTTAATGAGAATGTATATTCTGATATGGAGGGGAACATCGTGCATACCTTAACCAAAGAACGCTTCAGATACGGAAAAGGCATTACTCTGATTGACGATTCGGGTAAGGAATATTTAGATGGCGTATCTGGCACCTTCAATCTCTCACTCGGTTACAATCACCCTCATGTCGTCACCAAAGTACAGGAACAAGTCGCCAATCTTGCCCACATGTCCTCATCCTTTACCGAGCCCTATGTCGAGGAAGTCCTGGATCATTTGATCCAGTATACGCCGAACGGCATTGACGCGGGATGGATGAGAGATATTACCGGCTCTACGGCGAACGAATGCGCTGTGAAGCTAGCCCAGAAATATACGGGAGCGCTCGATATAATCAGCCTGTATCTATCCCATCATGGGCAGACCCAGTTCGCAACAGGCATATCCGGCAACGCCTTCCGGCGGAGGAAGTTTCCCAACTCGGCTGCAGCAAATTCCCTTCATGTACCTGCTCCCTACTGCTATCGCTGCCCGTTTAATTCTTCGCCTGACAAGTGTGGCTATCAATGCGTCGAAGCCATATCGGATGCTATTGAGTATGCAAGCTCAGGTTCTGTGGCCTGTATGATTATTGAACCCATCCTGGGCAACGGAGGCAATATCATCCCACCTGCAGGATATTTTAAGCGTCTCCGTCAGCTGTGCAACGAGTACGGGCTGATCCTAATCGCTGATGAGGTGCAGACCGGGATTGGGCGGACAGGCTATATGTTTGCAAGTGAACTGTTTGATATCCAGCCAGATATCATTACTCTCGCCAAGGGTCTCGGCGGCATTGGTGTACCGGTAGCAGCAGTATTGATGCAGTCTCGTCTTAATGTCCTCGAGAAGCACGAGCACTCCTTCACCTCAGGTAGTAATCTAATCTCGGTTACGGCAGCTAAAGCCACGCTAGAGGTTGTGTCTGAACCCGGTTTTCTGGAAGCCGTTCGGTCCAAAGGAAGCCTGCTCGGAACCCTGCTGACGGAGATGGCCGACAAGCACGATTGTATCATTGGTGAGGCTCGCGGCGTCGGCTTGATGTGGGGACTGGAAATTGTCGACGAGGATAATGCCCCAGACGCAGTTAAGAGCAATGCGATTATCGACCGCGCTTTTGCCGAACAGCAGCTGATTCTCAGAGGCTCCCGTTACGGTTACGGCAATGTGGTCAAAGTGAGACCTTCCCTCACGGCTACGGAAGATGAGATTGTCGAAATTGCCAAGCGGCTTGACACTGTTCTGACCACCCTTCACTAACTATCTGCCTAACAGGCAAAAGGAGGAATTATTCATGCTTGCACTGGTATACAAATCGGCTTGGGATGTCGCACTTGAGGAAAGACCTATCCCGGAGATAAAAAAAGATAACGATGTACTCGTCCGAATTCGGGCGACAGGCGTATGCGGTACGGACCTAGGTATCATTAGTGGCAAATATCATGCCGTTCCGTCCACTATCTTGGGCCACGAATCAGCGGGGGATGTGATCGCTGTAGGATCAGCCGTCAGTTCACTGCAGCCTGGGGACCGGGTGGTGATTGATCCAACATACTACTGCGGCCAATGCGAAATGTGCCGGACAGGAAGACAGAATCATTGCACACACAAATCCGTAACCGAGACCGGAGTTAGCGCCGACGGTACGTTCACCGATTATTATGTGACTGAGGACCGTTTTTTGTACAAGCTGAAGGACCATATCAGCTACGAAGAAGCGACGCTGACCGAACCGCTGAGCTGTATGCTGACCGGAATCAACCAGATTCACTTGCTGCCGAACTTCACAACCGTTATTTTAGGCGCAGGTCCGATCGGGATTCTGTACAGTTATGCTCTTGCTTCGAAAGGCATAACTGGTTGCCTTGTTGACATCTCGGAGGAACGGCTCGCTATAGCGGATTCTATTGCTCCCGAACGGTGGTCCGCGCACGCCACACTGGAGTCGGCCATTCATGAGCTGGCTCCGTTAAAAAATCAGGTGGACATGATTGTGGATACCACAGGAGTGGTCGGCACTGAGGTACTAAGCCAGCTTGCGAGCGGCGGGTATTTGATGCTGGTGGGGCTGAGAGATGGGATAAGTTCGTTTAATCCGAAAGAGGTAGTTGACCGTAGCCTTAAAATCATCGGCTCGATTGATTCTCTGGGCACGTTCTCCACGGCGCATTACCTGATTGAGCAACAAATCATTCCCGCCAAAAAAATCATAACCCACTCGTATCCGCTTGATGACTACCATGAAGCCTTTAAGACGCTTGGATGCAATATCAGCGAGCGGACACTTCAGCCTTCGTCTCAGGCGATCAAGATTGTACTGCAATCTAATGGCTCCGGCAACTAAATTTAGCTACTAACAAGGGAGAGAATGGACATGACGAGCATCCATCATGTTACACCGACCAATAATGAATGCACAGGAGACCTATCAGCGTCCGTTCCGGTCAAAGCGGTCATTTTCGACATGGACGGGGTGTTAGTAGACAGCGAACCGATTTACTTTGAGGTCGAACGCAGCTCCTTTGCCCATTTCGGTGCGCCCATGACGGAAGAAGAGCATCACACCTATGTCGGAGTGACACTCGAATCCATGTGGCGTCAAGTGCTGAACAGGCATCAGCTCACCAATACGGTGGAAGAGGCCCTGTCCTATCACCGAAAAAATGTGATGCAGACGATGATTGCGCACGAGGGCCTTGTGGCGATTGACGGACTGGAGCGGTGGCTGGACTGGCTGAAAGAGAAAGGGATTCCGGTCGCGGTGGCCTCTTCCTCTCCACGGGCGCTGATTGATCTCATTATGGAAAAGACAGGACTTGGCCGTTACTTCGACATTCGAATCACCGGTGAAGAGGTATTGCAGGGTAAGCCTGCACCGGACATCTTCTTATACGCCGCCGAGCAGCTAGGCATTGCACCGGCTCATTGCATCGTTATTGAGGATTCACAGAACGGGGTCCAGGCAGCCAAAAGTGCAGGAATGTACTGCATCGGCTTTCACAACCCCGGCTCCGGCCGGCAGGATCTGTCCAGAGCCGATCGCTGGATTCTCAGCTATGACGACCTGTGGGCGATCAAAGAGAATCTACCGTTCGATGAGCAATTGCTTGCTAAGAGCAAGAGCTGAAAGGTACCGGAAGGTATACCCCCTTTATAATTATATGGAATCGTCCGATCTTTACTATGATTGAGGGTATTAAATAATGCCCCTTGGAATATACACGGGAGAATGTCATTTATCCTTCCCTGTGTGTACTCTAAGGGGCGTGCTTTGCATCCAAGTGGTCTAGTTGAAACGAGTAATTTCCCGGTTCAACACACAACTGTCGTAAAAACTGTCTTTTTGGCATATAACTGATCTCCTGACGGTTTTAAATCCTCTATTCGTATGCAGCAAAACTTATATAGAAAAATGGGGTGCTGTTAACACCCCAAACTGGATTCATCGATATATATCCTTGCTTCATCTGAACGGTAATTTTGCCCTATATTCAGCTCTTTCTGTCTTCTTCGGTAATTAGAGAACTGTAAGCCGGAATTGTAACTGTTCCTTTCTTCACCTTTACATCCTTTGAGGTGGAAAAGATCACTTTCCATTTACCCTTATCGAAATCTTTTATCTGCAAGGTAACCGACTCTCCAGACAGGTTATGATATACATACATTGTTTCTTTGCCTGAAGTACGTTTAAACGCGGTCACGCTGGCAGAACCTGCTTGTATAGGTTGCAGACTGTCGCTACGTAAAGCTTCATGTTCTTCCCTCAAACGGATGAGTGTGCGATAGCTTTCCAGTAAGGAATCATCGTCCCTCAGCTGCGCTTCCACCGATACCTCGCCTGTGTTGTATTTGGGTTTCTCCCACGTCGTTTGACCAGGGCCATCTCCCTTGTACCAGCGCATAGGCTCACGAAGATACTCATCAGGCTTCTCTCCCTTCATGCCGATTTCTTCCCCGTAATACAGGAAAGGCTGACCCGGAAGCGTCAAAAGAATGGAAGCGGCCAGCTTGGCTTTTCGTACATCCCCGCCCAGTTCGCTCATGACACGGGTCTGGTCATGGTTGCTCAGGAACGGAGCATCGAGTGCCGCCTTATTATACGATTTGTACAGTTGCAGCGTTTTCTCGGCGAATGTCGCGATACCCTGATCTCGGCCGTTTTTCACGGAGTTCAAAATCGTTCCACCCAGGTCAAAATTAAATAGGGAGTGGAGTGGTCCGAAATAAGGAGCTATGGTCTCCGGTTTGTCCCATACCTCTCCTGCCAGATATACATTTGGATTCACCTTCTCCATCTCGGAACGGAATTCATTCCACCAGGCGATGTTCTTATCCGCACCATCCTTCGTCTGTCCTCTAAAAATATGCATCGCCGCGTCAAGCCGGAACCCGTCTGCACCCTGCTGCAGCCAATACTTGCCGACTTTGATCATTTCTTTGCGGACTTCGGGATTGTCAAAGTTCAGATCCGGCATGCCCGACCAGAATGTACCGTAGAAATATCCTTCGCCGTTCGGATTCTTATGCCATACCTGCTGACCCCACGAGCCCTTTTCTTCCAGATCTGTGTTCTCATCCGCCCATACGTAATAGTTATGGTATTTGCTTTGTGGGTTGGCACTGGCCTCCTTAAACCATGGGTGCTCGCTGCTCGAATGATTGATAACAAGGTCCATGATCACCTTGACGCCCTTTCGGTCCGCTTCTTTCATCAAGGTGCGGAAATCATTTAGACTCCCATACTGCGGGTCCACCTGATAGTAATCAGTTACATCATATTTATGATAGCTTGGAGATGGATTTAGGGGCATAAGCCAGAGGCCGCTAACCTGCAAATCCTTACCCGAATGGGGTTTGCCATCGTTTAAGTAATCAAGTTTTTGTGTGATTCCTTTCAAATCACCGTGTCCGTCTCCATTCGAATCATAAAAAGAATTGATATAAATTTCATAAAATACGCCGCTTCCAGTAGAAACCGGAGGCTTATGTCTGTTCAATTCCTGCTCTGCCATTGCACCTGAAGCGAACATCGTGAGCATAGGCACCGTTAACATGGCGGTGGACAATCTTCTTAAGCGTTTGTTACGTGTCAAAACAAATCAGCTCCTTTGATTGTTATGGGTGCGTTTTCATTATAAATAGAAACAATCCAAAAAAAGGGGATATTTATTATCTATTATGGTGGAAAATATCGATCTTATTGTTATATCTCTGTATCAAGCAAAAAAAGAGCAGACTCTATGTCTACTCCGCTTTTCATCCAAATCAGTTCAGGAAATATATCTTAATTTAATGCGTTTTGAAGCTCTGTGCAGCGAGGACTTTACCGAATTTTCACTCTTGTTTAAGATTCTAGCCGTTTCTTTTATGGAGTATCCTCGGACTACACGCAATTCAAGTACCGTCCTTTGCTCGGTATTACTTGCCATCAAAAGAATTCGATTGACCTCCTCCTGAATTTCAAAATCGACGGTATCCCAGTGATAGTAGAGCAGCTCCTTACGTAAGTTGTATTCATCCATCTTTTTTCGTTTTCTTATTAAATCTATAGCTAAATTTTTGGCAATTCTCAGAAGATAAAATCGAATACGATCTTGAGGCAAGTCAGGTGAAGCTCTTATAAACCGAATAAAGCACTCATGCAACAAATCTTCGGCATCCTGTTTGTTATGCAATATCCTCAATAGATATCCAAAGAGATCTGATTTGCAAGATAAATATAGATCCTCCACACCTTTAATATCCATATTATTGCTTGTCCCTTCTGTTTTGTTTGGAATCGGCAAGTCACTTTATTGTCTTAAATTCATATCCCTGCTTATTATTCGTATCTCAATGCATCTATAGGCTTCAAACTTGCTGCTTTATAAGCCGGGTATACTCCAAATAGGATGCCTGTGCCTGCAGAGCTAAGAAACGAATATATAATAGGCGAGATCGTAAATTCAATGGTCATATGTGCAGTTGCTTCAAGTATTTTGGATGCCCCTATGCCTGTTACAACCCCGATTGTACCTCCTAATAGACCAAAGATGACCGCTTCAGATAGGAATTGAATCATAATATCTCTCGGCTTGGCGCCAATAGCTTTTCGAATACCGATTTCTCTTGTACGCTCTATAACCGACACCATCATAATATTCATAATTCCGATTCCCCCTACCACGAGCGATATCGCGGCTACACCTCCTAGCAAGCTGGTCATGATATTATCTACACCTGAAGCAGCACCTGCTGCTTCTGACAGACTCATAATTTGAAATTGATCCGGTTCCGAGGGTTTTAGCTGGTGCGTTAAACGCAAGCTTTCCAATATGTCTGAACGAGCCTGATCCATCAAAGCTGGTGACTTGGCGGATACGTCCAATCCTGTAATGTTCTTCTCACCCAGACGGTTCATTATAGTTGTAGCAGGGATGTAAATTTGTTCATTAGTGCTGTAGCTTAATTTCGTTACTGGCTGAGTATTTAATACTCCAATTACCTTGAAAGGGATCTGTTTAATTTGAAACGTTCGTCCCAATACATTTTGGGTATCTCCACCAAAAAGACGTTGAACCGCCTGACTTTCAAGAATGGCGACATTCATGCGTTTGTCCATCTCATCGTTGGTAAATGTTCTGCCCTCGGCAAAGGAAAACTTTTTGACTTTATAGAATGAAGCGGAAGTCCCTACAATAGTGGCGTTATAGTTGTATCGCCCCCACGTAGCTTTTGAATTGCTCGTTATATTTGGCATCAATGCATCTATGGAATTCTTTTGTTCCAACGCCTCGACATCAGCCCAAGTAAACGATGGAGTGTTGTCATAATCTATTTCACCATCGACCATTGTCATAGCTGGCGCAACCATCAATACGTTATTCCCTAATTTATTAATTTCCGCCTTTATGCGGGTTGTAGAGCCGTTTCCAATCGCCATAATGGCAATAACCGCTGCCACCCCGATAATAATACCGAGTATTGTTAAAAAGGAGCGTAGCTTATTGGTTGTTAAACTGTTAATTGATACACGGATCGTTTCCATTAAATTCATAGGCTTGCCATCCTTGATGAAATTCTTCTATTCATAATGCTCTCATCCCGCTCAATATTCCCATCTCGAAAGCTGATCAGGCGCTTGGCATATTCGGCAATTTCCAGCTCATGAGTAACCAAGACAATGGTTTTCCCCTGTTCATTCAAACCTTGAAACAGCTCCATAATCTCGACACTCGTCTTTGTATCTAGTGCCCCCGTTGGCTCATCCGCCAGCAGAATAACAGGATTATTCACCAACGCACGCGCAATGGAGACACGTTGCTGCTGACCACCAGATAGCTCATTAGGCTTGTTGTACATCCGTTCTGCAAGCCCAACACTTCGAAGCGCCTCCACAGCTCGTTCCCGGCGTTCCTTGGCAGGTATACCTGCATACATCATTGGTAGCTCTACATTGGCTAATGCTGTAGTTCGGGGAAGTAGATAAAATTTCTGAAATACAAAACCCAGTTTCTGATTTCGAATCTCGGAAAGCTCGTTCTCACGAGCATCCAAAATGGAATACCCATCCAAATAATACTTCCCCGTATCAGGATGATCGAGGCAACCAATGACATTCATCATAGTGGACTTACCCGAACCAGAAGGGCCCATTATGGCAACAAACTCACCTTCGCTAATAGATAAATCAACACCACGTAGAGCCTGAATCTCCTGACCGCCCACCTCATATATTTTTTTTAGTTCTTTAATTTCAATAACGCTTTTATTCAAACGAGCTTCGTTCATTGTGCCTGACCTCCATCAGGGTCCTGACCCTCTTGACTGCCATTCGGACCAGCACTACCACCCTGGGGCGGAATAACAATGGTTTCGCCTTCCTTGACACCGGACTTGATTTCGGCCTGATCCGCTGTATAGACCCCCAGCTTCACTGGTCTGAATTCATAATCTGCAGGGTTAGCCGGGTTCTTCGCTACATATACTCCATCCACTCCACCTTCGGATCTCAATGCGAACAATGGAACAGACAACGCATCTTTATGTTCAGCCAAGAGGAGTGATACATCCATGTTCATCCCTGGTTGTAGTCTTATCTTTTGACTATCCAAAGACAATTCAATTTTGTATGTAGTCACATTGGATTCCGTAACCGGCTCTGGAGAAACAAAGAGGACTTCGCCTTTAAATTGTTTGTCAGGGAATGAATTCGTGTGTAACGTAGCCTGGAGCCCAGTCCTCATTTTAGCAATGTCACTTTCGTTAACCTTGGCACTAACCTTCATAACGCCTGTATTGGAGTTGTTCATAACAATGAAAGGTGCTGTAGGACTGGTACCCACATCGCCATTAACCTTCAAAATAATTCCATCCCACGGTGCCGTAACCTGTAATTTGTTCAGAACACTTTTCTTCTGTTCCAATTCCGTTTCAGCCTGTTGTAAAGAAGCCTGTGCGGATTGAATATTGGAAGCATCAGGCGGGGACTGTGCTGCCTTTAATTGTATTAAAGCTGTTTTATAGCCCATTTCCGCATCCTCAATCGCCTGAACTTGTCGATTCTTTGCCTTCTTGTATTGAAGTTCGACATTATTCATATCCAATTTTGCCTTATCCAGGTTTTGCTTGGCCGTCGCCAGGTCACTTTCTGCAGCTGCATCATTCTGGACTAGATAAGTCTGGTCATCATAATCCTTCTGGGCTTTATCCAAAATCATCTTGGCCGCCACTTTTTGTGCTGCGACTTCTTCCAGCTCCATGGAATCCTTGGCTGTTTTAATCGCCATCTGCGCCTTTAGGACATTTGCCTTCTGGAGCTCAATATCACTAGACTTTGGTCCGCGCTTGGCTTCCTCCACCTTGGCTCGGGCAATCGCTACATTGGATTCAGCATTTTTAATTTGTAACTTGGAATCCGAATCATCCAAACGAGCCAACACCTGACCCGCTTTGACACTATCTCCTGCTTTAACATTGACGGCAATGAGCTTGGCACCCTCAACATTTGTAAAATTGATATTGACTTCCTTAGAAGCCTGAACGGTTCCAGTTACTTTAAGCGATTCGGTCATGTTTGTTTTCTGTACCTGTACGATCTGGTTCGCAGGACCCTCCATGGGCTTTTCCTGACTTCTATTCTTATAAACAGTACTGCCAATTCCCGCTATAATAATCAAGACAAGAATACCTATGATCCCTTTCAATCTTTTTTTCCTTCTTAACACTTGCAATGCATCTTTCTTTTCTGTTTCTGACAATGTTATATCCCCTTAAAATGTATTTTTTCTAAAACCTATACGCTCCACGGTTTGTTTAAAGCATGTTGCAGCATTGTCATTTGAATAATGAGTTCATCCTTATTCCGTTCAATTTGCTTCACTTTTAACTGATTCGTGGCAACCTCCGTACCTGTGGCAAATCCACGTTCCCTTTTTTTACGAGATATGTCCAACACTTTAATAGCGTTCTGTAAATTACTTTGCATTTGTTCGTATTGTTCATCATTTTGCTGTAAGTTAAAGTAGAGACTCTTTAGTGATTCTGCCAATTGATCCTTGGTATTTTTGAGTCCACCTTCCGCTGAGTCTACATCAATCTGTTTAATTTCATAATCGTCCGTTCCCGAGTTCCATGTGTAATATTTAACTTCCATTTTTGCCAGCTTGACAGCCTCCTCCTGTCTCCATACCGAAGGACTCGCCGAGATTGCACGCGTCACAAGCGTATCCAAATTCGTGTTATCCATTTTCCGGTAAGCGGGTCGATCAACCAGTTCATATACCGTACCTTGCGGCTGCCCCATTTGGGTGTTTAGCACCTCTAACGCTTTTTGCAGTGCAGATTTTGCAATCTCTACATTCTTTTCAGCTTCTAAACGAGTCTGAATAATGGTGCTTTGTTCACCTGGAGAAATTTTTCCACGGTTGGCTTTCGCCTCAGCAGTTTTTTCCTCCAATAACGCAAGCGAAAGTGCATCCTCACTACTCTTCACTTTGTTGTCAGCCAAAAGTACGTCGTAATAGTCCTTCATTGTGGTGTAGTCTGTCTGATCTTGAGCAAGTTCGATTTGCTTCTTGGATTCCAAATAAGAAACCGTCGATGAGGCATACCCCTTCCAAGCAGAACTACTAGCCGCGTCCTCTTCACCGTTGCCTGCACCTGCTGGAATGAAATCCAGATTCTTACCTGCATTTTTTAGGTTAATCCGGTTACGCTCTATCGTTTGCTGGGCTTCTTTCAAACTAAAGCTATTAGACCGTGCCCATAGCTGGGCTTGACTCAATGTTAGTTTCACACTTGCATTGGAAGCCAATTGCTGCCCCTCTGCTTGAACAAAGGACCCTGAAAAAGAACTGGTTGATAAGGCCAACAACAATAAAATAAACACACTTTTTTTCATAGATATCCCCCTCTTTCTAAGTTTATTAAGTCTAATAAATACGTTGTTATATGAATTTCAATTCTTACTCTACACTACAATTTCTTTGTATGACTCCCCATCAAGGAAATCGTGAATTGAGAGCTGCATCGTCTATAATCCGTGGAGATTCCAGAAAGGAGGAACCACTCCTCCCCTTCTGCAACTTTTTTACACACAGCTTATCGTTCCTTATAACATCTTCAAATCCAATTGACGAAGGTACAGGAACCGTACAATAAGAAAGGAAAAGAATTGGATTGCCCAAAAGCACAGCATAATCTGAATAAGCGTAATGCGAAAGGGCACTACATATATTCCAGATGGTTCTGACATAACTAAACAAAGCACTATTCCTATGGATGATACGACTAATGGCAGAAGAAATAAGAAAGCAATTTGTCTGGATGCAGCTCGTCTCATTTCTCTTGAGTTTAGTCCGATTTTCGATAAAGCTCGGTATATTTCCTCATCCCGTTGAAGATCTACATACAATCTGAAATACAATAGACTTACAGTGCTTGCCAACATAATAATGGCGATAAATCCGCCAATAAATTCGCTAATATTCAGATCCATCTCCGATGTCAAATAATCCACTGCTCTAGAGTTAAGCACCCCTTTATTCACCTTGTTGGCCAACACGGAATACAACCATATCTCCTGTTGAGTTTCTGAAGTATCTAAAGAAAGTTGACCATTCTTCCATTTTGGCACAAAGTAGTAAACAGATTTGTATGCCAATGGATCATTGAAATACCGTTGTTCAATTAAATGGTCGTAAGTTCGATCTGGAACAACAAGTAACCGTGCTAGTTCAGAGATGATGTTTTCATCAGACTTTAAGTTATGGTCCAACTTCTGAGTATCCATAATCTGAATATTCATAATCTGAGATTTTCCTTGATTGTAAGTTAGCTTTTTTTCAAAAAAGGTTTTCTGTTCTTCTAAAGACATCCCGTTTGAATCAAAAATGAAAAAGCCTTGATGATCCCGAAGCGCTACTGCCTGTTTTAGCTCCTTAAACCTGGATGCAAGAGCCTCATAATTGGATTGTTTCATCACTGGCGCGAGCTGTTCATGAAAGGGAAAGATCAACACTTCACCTTTCGAATAATCTACCCCAGCCGTATGAAGATTTTGGTCAATCTCTTTTTCAATCTCTATAGAACTTACAACATCAGAAGTAAGTGCAAATGAATAAGATTGCTCCTTAAGAAATCTTTTTTGCTGCTGCATGGAGTCAAACGTTGATGCTGCTCCTACACAGGAAATGATAGAAATTAGGGTAATTAATGAAAACAGCCCGGCATTATTCCTGATTTTGTATGTGATCTCAGATAACCATAATAAGCGTATTCCGCTCCAAGACCATTTCCTGTTAGCTCTAAGCAATTGAATGAATAGTACACATAATTGAGTGTAAAATAAGTAAACACCAATAAATCCCATTACAATTGTATATTTAAATGTGTCTCCAACTGAATAGTGTAATATATAAAAAGAAAGAGTCCCCAAACGATACGGTGCCAGATAAATGTAGGGTGGAAAATCAATCCTCATCAAATATACAGCCGCTCCTATTAATACTATGGCAAGAAAGGACAGGCTCCATGAAGCTTTTAAATCCTTTTTTAGCTGTGAAACCTTGCTAAAAGGCTGCTGCAATTTAAAATAGCGTATGAAGAAAACAGACACAAATGAGATCAATATAAACAAAAACATAAAGCCCACCACGGTGAAAGCCAGTGCTTTCCAAGGAAAATAAAACGTTAAATACATTCTTATGACATTCGAGCCCAAAAGTAGAAAGAATTTCGCTGAAACAAATCCTCCGATAATCCCGGTAATTAAGGATAAAAAGCCTATAATTAGATTTTCATATGCGACCAAAAAATAAATCTGCCTGTGATGTGTCCCTAAAATGGTCAGTATACCAAATTCTTTTTTCCGTGCAGCAACAAAAATATGGTTTGTGTATAATACGAAGAAAAAGGAAAACACAAAAATCAACAGATCAGCAACTTGTAATCCCTTTTTTACATTAGCTGCTGTGATTGCATCTGAGACATCCGGGTGAAAAATAAATATCGCATATACGAAAAAAATCGAAATCATCAATGAGCTGCTTACATAGTAAGGTACATAAGCACGCACATTGTGCTTGAGATTATTCCATGCTAACAGACGAAAGCTCATGCGCATGTCTACTTCCCCCCAAAAAGGAGAGTATATCTATAATTTCTTGAAAAAATAATTGCTGACTATGACTACGATGGATTTCATTATATAACTCACCATCTTTTATAAAAATAACCCGATCGCAATAACTGGCTTCCACGGCTCCGTGTGTTACCAGCACGATTGTGGAATGATCCACACGACTGATAAGCCCCAGCATTTCCATCACAACACGTGAAGACATGGAATCGAGATTTCCAGTGGGTTCATCTGCGAGCAAGAGTGAAGGAGAGTGAATAATAGCCCTGCCTATAGCTGCCCTTTGCTTTTGTCCCCCTGACACCTCATAAGGTCGTTTATCCAAAATATCAATAATATCCAGTTTCTTCGCTACCTCTTCCAGTTTGTGCTCCATTTCCTTTAATCCTTTTTTATTCAGCATCAGAGGAAACAATATGTTCTCTCCCAAAGTGAGAGTTTCCAGCAAATTATAGTCCTGAAATACAAATCCCAGCTCTTTGCGACGAAATAAAGCCAGCTTATCCTTCTTGAGCTGATGTGGATTTTCTCCTTTAATGCAAACCTCGCCAGAAGTCGGCATATCAATAGTTGAAATCATGTTTAATAATGTAGTCTTCCCACTACCAGACGGCCCCATAATGCCAACAAACTCGCCTTGTTTGATCGTTAAATGGATGTTGTTAAGGGCTCGGTAGGGAACCTTGCCATAGTATATTTTGGTGACTTGATCCATTCGTACAATCTCCATAATTCATTCCTTTCTTTTTCCTATGTCATGATCATAATCCATCCAGACAAGTGAAGCGATCGATTAACATTACAAAAACCTTAAATCTGTTGTAAGGTTTCTCATTTGCGAATTGGAAACAGGATTTGAACCGTCGTCCCTTCACCAACCGTCGATTTTAACTGAATGTTATGATTCAGTTTTTTGCAGATTTCAGACACCAAATAGAGACCCATCCCGGTTGATTCACGATACTTCCGCCCATTTTCACCTGTGTAATAAGCCTCAAATACCCGTTCTACGTCTTTTTTAGGGATACCAATTCCCTCATCCTGTACTTCCATCACAATGACATGATCTCTTACGTGAGACATCAGTTTCAGACTGTGGGCATGACCTGAAGAATACTTCACCGCATTGGTCACCAATTGGTTAATTATGAATCTTAGCCACTTGGCATCGGTTATCACACACAACTGCTCGTCCACTTCATTGGAAGGATAAATTTCGTTACGAATCAATAGTCTTTTGTTATCATAGATCACATCACTAACCAGTTTTCGTAATACAACAGGTTCCACATGAAAATCAGGTTCAAAGGATTCCAACCGTGACATATATAAAATCATGTCTAGTCCTTTTCCCATTCGATCAATTTCATCGTAAATCTGATCAGATTCAGGATCTATTTTTCCTTTGAGGATTAAATGAATAACAGCAAGTGGAGTTTTCATCTGGTGAACCCACTGATTGATAAATGTAATATGGTCACGCTGCTGATGCTCTAACTGATGAATTCGAGACTGATACAATCGGTAATATTGTAAAAGCAAATGTTGCAAAGAAGAGGCTAACGGATTAAGTACCTTCATCTGAATAAGCTCATCTAAATCTCTTAGGTTTGCAGTGGATAATATTCGATATAAACCAGAGTACAAGACATATCGGAAGAGCAAATAAACCAGCAATATGGAAGCCCCAAAAAAGACGGAATACAGGGCCGTCGACCAGTTACGGTAACCATCCAACCAATAGATACTTAACACAAGAAAAAGTTGGATGATATTAAAAATCACCAGCGAAAAATGGTCACGCCAAAAAAGCTTCACCGTTCATCCTCCTCAGTCAAGTGAAGCCGATAGCCAGCCCCTCTAACCGTCTCTATGATATCCCCCAGTCCCAGCTCGCTCAGCTTTTTACGGACCCGAGTGACATAAACATTCAATGTGTTCTCGCCCACATATTGGTGATCATCCCATAAAGCCTCTAAGAGATGAACTCTACCCACAACCTGTTTAGGATACGTCATCAATAGCTCTAACAGTGCTGCTTCTTTCTGGCTAATTTCGACCTGCTTGTCATGGAACACAAGTTCCATAATATCGGGATATAGCGTCAAAGCTGACACTTTTAAGGAACGTGATTTTGGAGCAACGGCATAAGAACCATAGGCACGTCGCAGATTACTTTCTACTTTGGCTAACAGTACTTCGGGATAAAATGGTTTCGTAATGTAATCATCTGCTCCATTTTGCAAAGCAATGACCTGATCCATTTTATCATCGCGTGCAGACACAAAAAGGATGGGACATGTAGATTGAGTCCGTATTTGTCTACACCAATAAAATCCATCGAAACGAGGAAGATTCACATCAAGTAGTACCAAATCAGGCTCCACCTTTTGAAAGGCAACTAAAACTTGATCAAAATTTGAAACAATAACTCCTTGATAACCATACTTTTCAAGATAGGATTGGAGCAAGGAGCTGATTTGAGGGTCATCCTCTACTATTAATATCTTTTGCATTATGTTTTCTACCTTCTTAGTGCTTGAATTTTTAACAACTGATTTCTCTATAATGCCTTTATTTGATCATTCAAGCAATAACAACAATCTAATCCCCTTGGGTTGTAGATTTAGGAGGTTTTCGTGGTGGTGTATATAGAACCCCGGATAATATGCATGGTGCCAAATACCAGAGTGATTAACAATATAATTATAGTAACGACAACTATTACTGTTAAAATGGTTTTTTTACGATTTTTTAATATTTCATTGAAACTTTGCTTTGGATCTTTCAAGTCTGCTCACTTCTTTCCTTGCCTAGCTATTTACCAGCATAATTAGTTTCTACATAACGAACAACAGTTGAATCTTACAAAAACATTTCTTTGCTGTAAGGTTTCTGATTACCTACAGACCATCGTCGGATTGAACTAACGTATGTACATAACAAAACTGCCCGGGGTTGAGAATCTTTTTCTGATTCTCAACCCCGGGCAGTCTATCCTTTCTATCCTTTTACAGCCGAACCTACCGTCATCGCCCGCTCCACTTGTTCACTCAAGAACAGATAGACGAGTACCATCGGTAAGGAGGCCATAGTCATAACAGCCCCCATGGCTCCCCAATCTGTGCTGTAAGAGCCTTGGAAGAAAAGCAAGCCGAGTGGCAATGTCTTCATATTTTCATCAGAAATTAGAATATAGGCCAAAGTGAACTCATTCCAGTTGTTCAAGAATTGAAAAATGGCTACAGTCGCAATTGCAGGCAATGCAAGTGGCATAATGATTTTCAGGAACAGTCTATAAATATTAGCTCCATCCATGCAAGCCGCCTCTTCAATCTCCTTAGGAATTGCTATAAGAAACCCGTAAAAAATCATGGACGAGAAAGGAAGTCCAATTGCAATATAAGGAAGAATAAGAGCTCCATACGTATTGGTAAGATGAAAATCGCGAACCAGAATCGCCAGCGGTATCATGATAACCTGCAGTGGCATAAACATTCCTATGATCATATAAGTCCGAACGGCAGAACGAAACCTCCATCTCATACGAGCCACTGCGAAGGCAAACATCAGAGCCAGTAAAAGGATGAACAGAGTCGAAATCGTTGATACGACTAGACTGTTCAGAAAGTAACGGGGAATATTAAACTGCGTCCAGGCATTAATGTAATTTTCGTAACGAAAATGCGTCGGCAATCCAAATGGATTAGAGACAAAGATCTCATCGTTGTTCTTGAACGAGTAGGAAACCATCCAGAACAACGGGTAGACCGAAACAATAAAATACAACCACAGCGGTATCTGCAGAACAGCTTGTCTAAACTTGCTCAAAGCGGTTTTACTCATTTCGTTCTCCTTTTCGATACACGCCTTATCAGGCGGTTTGTCCGCGGTCGAACAGCTTATTGATGACTACAGTTGCCAATAGTGAGATTAGTACAAGCAGCACGGATACAGCACATGCATACCCATAGTTGCTTTCCATGAAAGCATAGCGGTAAATCATGAATGTCATTGTATAGTTTGTAGTGCCGGGGCCACCATTTGTCATAATCAGCATCTGCACAAAGGCCCCAATTCCAGAGGTAATCGCAATAATAAAGCAGAATTTGTAAGTTTCCCTCATCAGAGGAAGTGTGACATGCCAGTGCGCTCTCCATTTGCTGCAGCCGTCAATCGTGGCGGCTTCAAAGTAGTCCTCGGGTACTGACTTAACTCCTGCATATAGCAGCGCAAATTGATACCCCATAAACTGCCAGGCATTAACGAAGGCGATGGCAATAATCGATGCTGTCGGGGAGCTTAGCCAATTTTGCTGATAAGGGATGTTCAAGAGATCAAACAGCCGGTTGATCAATCCGTTAGTTGGGTCATAGATTGCGATCCACAGCTGGCACACCACGGTTACCGATAAGACAACTGGGATAAAATAAGACGTTTTCAGTATTTTTCGCCCGCGTGTGCGCGGGTCCGCACAGATTAGCGCTAATAGTGTCCCCAGTCCGATCTGAAAGACCGCCAGTACAATAGCAAAGATTAATCCGTTCTTAAGCGAAGTAGCAAGTAGAGGATCGGAGAACAGTTCCCGATAATTACTCAGTCCCGAAAAGGTCAGCGTACTCAGGCCATCCCAATCATAAAAGCTGCGAAGAACAGTTTGCAGAACAGGATATATCAGTATCACACTGTACAGTATCAAAGCAGGGAGGAGAAACAGTGCGAGCGCCGATTTGTTCCCCAAATATTTATTCATGTCTTGCTTCCACCCCTTATCTTTGGAACAGCATCCCCCAGCGACTTATCCGCCAAGGGTTGCCGAATCCCTGAATTCTCAGTTTTCTTTTTCCAATGTGCTATTCAGATTGTTCACAAAATCCTGTTCAGAGAAATTGTCTACCATTAAATTTTGAGTATTGTCATTAATAGTGTTCTGAATTTTTGTATTGCTCAGAAGTTGAGCATATTCCTGCGCGTTTGGCAGCAACTCTTTGACGACTCGCTGCATCATTGCTGGGACATTAGAGGCCATTGGCTTATCCACTTTCTGCGAAACAATTGGACTTCCAAGTTGGGTGTATCTGTACTCGGCTGACTTGGTGGCAAGGAAGGCCGCTACCTTTACAGCTGTTTCCTTGTTCTTGCTACTCGGTGATACTGCGTAACCTTGTGGTGAACCCGAGCCGTCTATGAAATATTTGGAATTCTCGTAGGTTGCTTCATCCTTTGCAGGCCAGTACATCCAGTCAACCTGGTCACCCAGCTTTTCTTGTGAACTGTAAATTTCCCATTGTCCGTTCACGAACATAGCAGCCTTCCCTTGATAAAATAAGGACGATGCCTGATCATAATTGGTATTCGTGGCGTTGGCATCGAACAATCCGGCTCTCTGCAATTGCTTCATCTGCTGAGCCGCTGTTACAAATGCTTTCGGCAATGCTATTACACCTTTCTGATCAAGTGCTCCGAATCCATGTGGCTGCTCCCTTGTAACCAGTCCATTATAAAAAGCGGTCGTTATCCATTTTTCCTTGGCAAAGATTGACATAGGCACATAACCTGCGGCTTTCAACTTTTTCGCTGCATCCGCCATCTGGTCAATCGTCTTAAGCGGTGTTTTGATTCCGACCTTCTCAAAAATTGACTTGTTATAATAGATCATTTGGAATTCTATACCGGTTTCGGGATAAGCATATACATGATTGTCTGGAGCTACCAAACGCGATTCAACACCCGGGTTAAGATTCTTCTTGAATTCGGCCGTTGTGTCATAGTTGTCCAGCACCTCAACATTTTTCGATTTTGCGAAAGTTTGCAGAACAGACCAATCCGCTAAATAGATGTCCGGCATGTTTCCCGTTGCCGCATAGGTTTTCAGCTTCTGGCCTCCATCCTGCACGGCAGGATCCAGTTCAATCTCTACGTTTGGCATCTTCTTTTTGAGCTCTTCCACCGCATAATCGAACGGCTTTATGGTATCGTCATCAAAATGCTGCGCATACACCTTCAATTTGATCGTACCGTCCCCTGCCTCGCTCTTGGAAGAGGTCGAGTTATCTTCGCCACAAGCGACCAATCCAATAGACATGGTGAGCACTAGCAAAGCTGCACTCCAACTTCTGTAAGTTTTTTTCATGTGTTTAATCCCCCTCATGCAGTGTGTTTTATGATTACGCTTTCATTTGCATGACTACAGTATACTGCCGCTTCTTTTTTTGATTAAGGAATAAAACGGGCTTAATCAGTAAAAAACGGGACAAAAAGAGCTGCGGTTCTCCATATATAGGAAAACGGCCAGGCTTAAATCGATTTGTCCTGCCTCGTAGGAAAGGCGCTACCTTTTTTTAAGTTGCTCATATTCAGTCGGTGTCATGCCAAAGCGTTTCTTGAAGCATTTTCCAAAATAATTGGGGTCACTGTATCCAACACTTTCAGCGATTTCTGACAGCTTCCGATTTCCATACAGCAAAAGCTCCTTGGCCTTTTTCATCCGGATGTGTGTAATATGATCCACTATGGAGAAGCCAGACTCCTTGCGAAAAACGCGCCGGAGATAGCTGGGATCGACGAAAACTCCGCACGAAACCTGCTCAGCAGACAACTCTGTGTCTGCATAATGTTCCTCGATATAATTGATCGCCGCCGCAAACAAATTGGAAGCCTTCGTAGGACGCATATTCTCCATCAGCTGGATCAGCTTGCGGTATAAGGCGAGCATCCAACCTTCAGCAGCCTCCCAGGAATCCAACTCCCGCAGCCGGTCGTAAGGAGATTTGTTCCCTCCTTCATCCCATAGCCGATCATAAGGAATACCGCGTTCACTTGCAAAGGAAAGTGCTAGAGATACAATTCCCATAAGCATCGCATCTGCGTACTCATCCCCCCACTTGTATATACTAAGCTGCCGGATTGCCTTACGGACCTCCTCTAACGTTTCACTGTCTTTCATTCGGAGGTCTAGCACGACCGCATCACGCAGATGTCCCAAATCAGGCATACCTGCTCTGCCGTGCAACGCTTCGCTACCATGCTTACCCCACTCGGTACTTTCGCTCTCCTGTGGAAACACCGGTAGTTTCGGCTTAATACGTTCCAACATCGAGAGCATTTCTTCTGCATTGAACGGCTTCAACAAATAATCCTGTACTCCGGTTCGAACCGCCTTCTGTAGGTATTCAAATTCGTTATGTCCGGATATGAATACAATAACGATGCGTTCGAACTTGACTTTCAACCTCTCGGCTAATTCAATTCCGTCAATAAAAGGCATATTGATATCTACGAGGGCGAGATGCGGCTGATGCCGCTCGGCTTCCTGAAGTGCTTCCTGGCCGTTCCTTGCTTCGCAGCAAACCCGAAAGCCATGACTTTCCCAATCTATCTTAATACGCAGAAAGTCTCGGAACAGCGGTTCATCATCGACAATCATTACTTTATACATCTTGGTGTTCACTCCCCTTTGGCAGCATCGGCAGCATCAGGTCAACAGTTGTTCCCTCCGTGAGCACACTTTGCACGGATATCCCATACTCTTCGCCAAAATAGAGGCTCAGTCGTTGCTGAACACTGTAGGTACCGATTGATCGTATTCCTTCTTTCGGTAAATGTCTGGACATGATAGTCTGAACTTGGAATTCATCCATCCCCACACCGTTGTCCTGCACTCGAACGACCACCTTATCTCCCTGTTTAAAGGCAAAAATACGGATAAAACCTTTTGTTTCTTTCTTCTTAAGACCATGATAAATCGAATTCTCGACAAGCGGCTGAAGCGAGAGCTTCGGGATCGGTGTACCTGCAAGCTCGGGAGGGATATCCACTTCATAGCGAAACACATCGGGATAACGGATTTGCAGAATCGTCAGGTAATCATCAGTAATCTGAGCTTCCTTTTCTAAAGTGATTAATTCCCGTCCTTTGTTCAGCACCATTCGATAAAAATCTGCCAGCGCTTTTGTAGTATCTCTCGCCTCCTCATTACGATCTAACTCATTGAGTGCATAAATGGTATCCAAAGTGTTGTACAGAAAATGCGGTTTAATTTGGGCACTTATTAGTGCAAGTTCATATTCACGCTTACGGTTCTGTTCCTGCCTTACCTCATCCAGCAGCTCCCGAACTCGTCTTATCATAAAATTAAACGCTTCAGCAATGGTACCGATCTCATCCTCTGTGCGGACTGTTGTAACCGATTGCAAGTCACCGGTTACAACAGTCCGCATGGCCCTAGTTAGTTGTTCGAGAGGGCTAACGACCATTTTAGATAGAAAGCTAGCGCCCAGCCAGGAAAAAATAAGGCATAACACGCCGATTAAGAGCGACAGTCTAACATTTTGCCGGACATCAGCCGTAAGCAGGCTAAGAGAAACAATATTGACCAACTTCCAATCCATCCGGTTATAATCCGTGACCGTTACCAGATTGCCCTCATACTCGAATGAGCACGTTCCATGGGATGCATTAGGTGCACAACGTTGGATGGCCTCACCCAGCTGTGGATTCACCAGATTCATCAACATCTCATTGTCTTCTGCCACAGCCACGCGCATTTCGTTATCTAAAAAATAATAAGATTTGGGTGCATCTGGATCGCTTGAACGAAAGTAATCAGACAAACCTTCTTCCTTCACTAACAGAAAAAGCGTTCCATAGGGTTCGCCGGTGTCTATATTAATGACCATCTTCCCCAGCGTCAAAACGGGAGAGCTCCGATCTGGTGTTAGGAAATCCCTCTTCTCCATATCAAACCAGAGGGCCTGTCCATAACTTTCAGATTCCCTTACCTGCTTAAGCATGCTATAGATCTTGCGATCATCCCCGCTTTCGGTATAAGAGGCGAAAATCGTCCCTTCGTTATCAATAAATACAGCGGCATCCACCTCACGAAAGATTGACAAATCAATGGATAAGCGGCTCTGCATCAAGTTTCCAAACTGAATAGGCTCCATGGCAGTATCAGGTTTGGCACCGTATGAATCATACATCCGGTTAATATTCGTGACCATAATATTGGCCGCCGTTTCCACACTCCTGAATATGTAATCGGTCCTAGACAAGATAAGCTGAGACTCATCGACCACATTACTGGTGGTTTGCTCTATCAAAGAACGGCTGAAAAGTTGGTTGGACAACAGTCCAAGAACAAGCAGAGAAATAATAATTAGCGGAAGAAACACCGTTATAACCTTGCTTTTAAAGCGAAGTCGGCCAAACCACTTACGAGCTAGTGACAGAATATTCAACTAGGACCCCTCCGTCATCAAGAGAATATTCATCATGTTAACACAAACAATCTCTACAGTAGTAGATCAAAAATAAAGTTAAAAAAATTCAACCGTTCTTCTTGAAAGTGCTTTAGAGATGTGTTAGGATAAAGTCGATTTTTAGTAAAATTATTAACTAAAAAGGTGTGAACTCTTTTGGCAACCATTAAAGACATTGCCCGCGAAGCGGGTGTGTCTGCCGCAACCGTTTCAAGGGTTTTAAATAACGATCTGTCACTGTCCGTAAGCCCAGACACTAAAAACAGAATTTTTGGGGTTGCCGAGCAACTCGGGTATAAGCCTACTCGGCTGAGGCAATTAAAGCAGAATACGGAACGTGCCGGGAAAACGGTCTCACTCCTGCTGTGGTGTTCTATTGAGGAGGAAAGAGACGATCCGTATTACGCTTCGATCCGCCGTGGAATCGAACTGCGCTGTGAAGAGCTTGGCCTGACGTTGGGCCAGACCTTGCGAGGCCGCTCATCCATCGGCACCCTGCAGAAGGCGGACGGTCTGATTGTTGTGGGTGGCGTTGACCCTGAAGAGGTATTCAAGCTTCATCCTGACAAGAACACCATTGTCCTTGTCGACCAGTACCATGAACAGCTGGAGTATGATTCTGTACGACTTCATTTCCGGCAAGCTGTTGATCAGGCACTCGGTCATCTACTTGAGCTTGGCCACCAACAAATCGGATTTATCGGCGGTAAGAGCGACGGTGAGCGAAGAGCGCATTATTTTGAACGATTCATGCGGGAACAGGGGTTGTACAATCCTCAATTCGTCCGCATAGGTGCCTGGAGTACCGCGGATGGTTATCTCATGATGAACGAACTCCTAACCCAACAGGAACGACCGACAGCCTGCTTCGCTGCAAGCGATCCGCTCGCTATTGGCGCCCTCCGCGCCCTTCATGGACATGGAGTCAAGGTACCCGAAGATATGGCTGTTGTCGGCTTCGACGACATTGAGATGGCAGCCTTCGTGCAGCCACCGCTAACCACTGTCCGTGCTTATCCCGAACAGATGGGAAAGGCGGCCGTGCAACTGCTCTCTGAACGGTTTGAGGGACGTGAACCACCTGCGTACAGCGTGATCGGGACTAAGCTTGTCATTCGGGAGAGCTCATGCAAAAAAGGCTAACATCAGTACTTGAGAGTCTTGTTGTCATTGATCAGTATCCTTACGTAAAACAATAATGATAACCCCCTAAGGAGTGAATATCATGAACATTCATGTTAACGAGGCGCTTGGTTTGTTTCATTTGCAGTCCAAGGATTGCAGCTATATTATCCAGCTTGTAGAAGGATATCCCGCACATGTCTATTGGGGAGCTCAACTTCATCATGACCAAAGTCTCGCAAGTATATTGGAGCTTAGGGAGCGTTGCTCCTTCTCTCCCACTCCCGTTTCTTCCAGCCGTACAATTTCTTTGGACACGCTTCCTCAGGAATACCCCCAGTATGGAACAAGCGACTTTCGTCAACCAGCTTACCAGGTTGCACTTGCGGACGGAACTCGGACTACGGAGCTGAAATATAGTGGTTACCGTATTGAACCGGGTAAACCAAAGCTCGAGGGACTTCCTTCCGTCTATACCGAATCGGATGATGAAGCCACAACCCTCTTTTTGATCCTTGAGGATCAATACTCGGGGCTTAAGACTACACTGCTCTATACTGTATTTGCGAACCACAGTGCTATTGCTAGGTCTGCTCTTTTTGAACAAAAGGGAAGCGCTACCATAAATATTGAACATGCCATGAGTGCCTCTGTCGACTTCGCCGATTCCAACTACCAAGCTCTCTACTTATCTGGAGCCTGGGTTCGGGAAAGACATATCCAACGCCGTGATCTCGGACCCGGTTCCATTCGGCTCGAGAGCCGACGGGGTTCCAGCAGCCACCAAATGAACCCCTTTCTGGCACTACTTCGTCCTGATGCGACTGAAGATCGTGGGGATGTGTACGGTTTCAGTCTAATCTACAGCAGCAACTTCGTCGCACAGGCAGAAGTAGAGCAGTTCAATCAGACTCGTGTAAGTATCGGAATCAATCCTTTTGACTTCTCCTGGCGGCTTGAGCCGGGTCAGTCATTCCAGACCCCTGAAGCCGTATTGGTCTTTTCCGAAGAAGGTCTTGGAGGCATGTCACGCACCTATCACCGACTCTATCGCACACGTCTGTGCCGAGGGGCTTACCGTGACAAAGAACGTCCGATTCTCGTGAACAATTGGGAAGCCACGTATTTCGACTTCGACGCCGACAAAATCGAAGCGATTGCCAAGGAAGCAGGACCCCTTGGAATTGAGCTCTTTGTTCTAGATGACGGTTGGTTTGGTAAGCGCGACAACGATGACAGTTCGCTTGGAGACTGGTTTGAAGACCGTCGCAAGCTGCCTGGTGGGCTTGCTGACCTGGCAAAACGGGTTAATGAACAAGGATTACAGTTTGGCTTGTGGGTTGAGCCGGAAATGGTATCACCGGATAGTGAACTGTACCGCAGCCATCCCGACTGGTGCCTGCATGCGGAAGGCCGGCGGCGGACGGAAGGCCGATCCCAACTGGTGCTCGATCTCTCCCGCAAGGAAGTATGTGACTACTTGTATGAGACGCTTAGCTCCGTATTCTCGATCGCTCCGATTACTTATGTCAAGTGGGACATGAACCGTAATATGACAGAGATTGCTTCGGCTACTGCTCCTAGTGGACGTCAAAAGGAAACTGCACACCGTTATATGCTCGGACTTTACGATCTGATGGAACGTCTGACTTCCCAGTTCCCGGACATCTTGTTCGAAAGCTGTTCCGGAGGCGGTGGACGATTCGATCCCGGAATGCTCTACTATATGCCGCAGACATGGACCAGTGACGATACCGATGCCATTGAAAGATTGGCTATCCAGTACGGCACAAGCATCGTGTATCCAGCCAGTACCATGGGCGCACACGTATCGAACGTACCAAATCACCAGGTGGGACGAATCACCTCCCTCGCTATACGCGGCGACGTGGCAATGAGCGGGAATTTTGGCTACGAACTTGACTTAACTGCCTTTACAAATGAAGAAAAGGAGCTCGCTGCCAAACAAATTGCCCAGTATAAGGAAATTCGTTCCCTCGTACAGCAGGGAGATATGTATCGACTCCTTAGTCCATTTGAAGGCCGAGGCGATACGGCCTGGATGTTCGTTAGCGAGGACCAGTCCGAAGCTTTTGTCGCTTACTTCCGCGTACTAGCTGAACCGAATGGGCCCATCCGGCGACTAACTCTAAAAGGACTTGACCCAGATAAAAAGTATATAATCGAACACGGAGCGACGGGCAACACAGCAGTCCATGCGGGTAATACCTTAGTGGAAGATGGCGGTTCCCCCTTCTGCGTAGCATTTGATGGCGAAATTTTTGGAGGTGACCGCCTAATGAAAATTGGGCTTGTTGTCTCGGATCTCTCTGGAGATTTCGCCAGCTCTACCTTCCGCCTTAAAGCTATCTCTAACTAATAACAAATGCAGTTAGCAACGGTGAATATCGATGAAAAAATTAAAACAAGGCAGTCCGATTTTCCGGCCTGCCTTGTTTTATAACTTTGGTCCCTGTAGATTAAAGACACACAAGAGATTGCCAAGCAATTGATCATTTAATAGCATCCTTGACTTTGATTCTCCATATCATATGATCAGAGCCTGCTCCCCAATAATCTTTTAATAAATAATCAGGAGTTCCAAATTTCTTTTTCCATATTTTCTGCGCAATACAATATCCACTATCTAAACAAAATTCTTCTACTCCTCTATTCTTCAGCTCCAAATACATTGATTTCAACAATAAATTCCCTACCCCAATCTTCTGGTAGTCAGGGTGAACAAATACAGTTCCTACCTCGCATAACTTTTTAAATGTATCACTGGTAGATTTACTTATTAGTTGACTTACTGGTCCATATTCAATAGAACCCATTATTTGATTCCCATCTACAGCGATTAAGAAATATCGCTGCTCACCGTGACTCTCCAAGTCACTTTCCAAATATAACCTCTTAGTATCAATTTCCTCCTCTATGTCTTCCAGCATATGACCAATGCCTTCTTTAGCAAACGTGTCTGTAATCACAACTCTAAACAATTCATTTAACTTTTCGATGTCCTTAATTTCCGGCCTTCTGATTTCGACATTATTCATCTAATTTCAGCCGATGTATGATTCAGTACGGGATACTTTGAAAGTACACTATTCGGCAGCTCCATCAAACTTGTTATTTCATAAGTAGGTTGAATCCCAGACGTATTTGTTTTTCTGGAAGGGTTGAACCAACAGGTATCAATTCCATATTTGTTCCCTCCTTGAATATCAGAGGTTAAAGAATCGCCGACCATGAGAACCTTACTTTTATTAGAGATGGCCAACTTGGTAAATGCGTAATCGAAAATACCAGCTTGTGGCTTTTGGCAACCCACTTCCTCTGAAATAATTACCTGCTCAAACACATCACGCAGCGGCGAAAGCTGAATTCTGGAGGTTTGCACCTCTTTGATTCCATTCGTAATGATCGCCAAACGACAGTCGGATAGTACATTACATAATTCAATCGCTCCGTCCATCAAAAAAGCACCTTCACCCAAATAACGTAAATAAGCAGCACTAAAGGCATCTGGATTGAAGTCTAGATCATGAACAGTAAATAATCGCTTAAACCTCTCGACCCGTAGCTGTGCCGAGGTAATATGTCCTTCCTCTGCCTCTCTCCACAACGAACTGTTGATTTCATCATAGCTGGATTTATACTCCGTGGCCCCTTGCGGCAATCCAAATTGGGCAAACGTATTATGTAGCGCATGACTCTCTGCCATTTTAAAATCAAACAGCGTGTCATCAACATCAAACAAAATAATTTCGTATTTCATAACGACCTCCATATCATTGCTTTACTAAATTGTTCAGTCCGCTTGATCCTTTGAGCTGTTCCAGATAGAAGTACAACAAAAAACTAACAATACATTATTTCCTTTCGGTTATTATACAGAACCTAGTTAAGCCGTCAAGTCACTAATAACAAAATCATAGTATTTTGTCATCGGTGCAAAAGATAAATAACGCTCAATAAGAAAGCCCGTAAAATGAAGGTGATTCTCATTTTACGGGCCACTGAGCATCTAAGAGATGATTTAGCAAGAATCCTAGTGATCTTCATTAATCCATTCGGCTAATGTTTGATGAAAACAATGAGGTTCTTCAAACATCGGGTTATGCCCACTATATTCAAAAACCACTTTTTTCACGTTCTCGTAGGTGTCATCGACCCTATCCCATAAAGAAACTGGCGCAACCAAATAATCATACCTTCCCAAACCAATAAATACGGATTTATGGATATCCGCTAAGGATTGTATCAAATTCATGTTTCCGAATACTTCTCCCCATAAATAATCAATGATAGGCATGTTCGTATATACATCATTCCACGTGTAAGCCGCATCATAGGCATAATCATAAAAGCTTTGAGCTCCCATACGTATACACATGTGAACAAATCTTCTATCAGGGTCTCTTTTGATATCTTCCTCTAATAAAACAATGTCCTTTTCAAAACGTTCCTTTCTTTCTGAACTGGCCGTTTCATTAAAGAAAGAAAAGCTTTGCCGTTGTCTTTCTTGGCTGTTTGTAGGTGCTGAATTTAAAAGCACCACTTTTTGAACATAGTCCGGGTATTGTTTTGCATATTCTAAAGCCATAAAAGCATGCCCGGAATGTCCTAATATGATAAATTCATTTAGATGAAGGCATTGTCTTGCTGTTTCTATATCATTAATAACTTTATCCAAAGTATAGTCTTCTGGTTTTAAAGCTCGAGTCGGTTTTGCAAACCCTCTATGATCCAGAAAAATAAACTGAAACTTTTTATATAAATGGTCTGAAAATAAGCGAGGATAATATACACTACTGCCGATCACCAATATCGGTCTTCCGTTACCTCTTATAGTACATTTCAGCTCAAATCCATCACTAATAACTGCTTGATAAGTGCTCATTTATAATCTCCTTTTCTTTTTTAAATCACTCCCTTTCCTTTGTGTAATTCCCTTGTATTCTCCATAGAACGTTCCAACACTTCAACTCACCTCAGAAAGTACAATTTTTATGAGAAAAGTTTAACATGTTTTTTTCAAAAACAAAACTGGTTTACTTTTGTCTTACTTGTCTTGACTTAAGGGATTCATACTGGATTTTTGACAAGCATATCTTTTTGGAAACAAAAAAACCGCGATAATCGCGGTTTTTTATGTAGAGGTCATACTTTTATTTGCTTGGCGACGTCCTACTCTCCCAGGACCCTGCGGTCCAAGTACCATCGGCGCTGGAGGGCTTAACGGTCGTGTTCGGGATGGGTACGTGTGGAACCCCTCCGCTATCGCCACCAAACATGAATTTGCTGTGCAAATTCTACCGTATGGTTATTCGGTTCATCACTTATCGTGTGAATGAATAGCCATGCGCTTGTTGTATGTATTTCTACATACCTTCAAGGTTACACCCTGAAAACTGGATCCGAAACTTATTTGCGTTTTATTCTTAGGATAAGCCCTCGACCGATTAGTATTGGTCAGCTCCATGCATTACTGCACTTCCACCCCCAACCTATCTACCTCGTCGTCTTCAAGGGGTCTTACGAATTGGGAAATCTCATCTTGAGGGGGGCTTCACGCTTAGATGCTTTCAGCGCTTATCCCTTCCGTACATAGCTACCCAGCGGTGCTCCTGGCGGAACAACTGGTACACCAGCGGTACGTCCATCCCGGTCCTCTCGTACTAAGGACAGCTCCTCTCAAATTTCCTACGCCCACGACAGATAGGGACCGAACTGTCTCACGACGTTCTGAACCCAGCTCGCGTACCGCTTTAATGGGCGAACAGCCCAACCCTTGGGACCTACTTCAGCCCCAGGATGCGATGAGCCGACATCGAGGTGCCAAACCTCCCCGTCGATGTGGACTCTTGGGGAGATAAGCCTGTTATCCCCAGGGTAGCTTTTATCCGTTGAGCGATGGCCCTTCCATGCGGTACCACCGGATCACTAAGCCCGACTTTCGTCCCTGCTCGACTTGTAGGTCTCGCAGTCAAGCTCCCTTCTGCCTTTGCACTCTTCGAATGATTTCCAACCATTCTGAGGGAACCTTGGGGCGCCTCCGTTACTCTTTAGGAGGCGACCGCCCCAGTCAAACTGCCCACCTGACACTGTCCTCGCACCGGATCACGGTACCAAGTTAGAACCTAGATACGATCAGGGTGGTATCCCAAGGATGCCTCCCTTCAAGCTGGCGCTCAAAGTTCTACGGCTCCCACCTATCCTGTACAGATCGTACCCAAATTCAATATCAAGCTGCAGTAAAGCTCCATGGGGTCTTTCCGTCTTGTCGCGGGTAACCTGCATCTTCACAGGTATTAAAATTTCACCGGATCTCTCGTTGAGACAGCGCCCAAGTCGTTACGCCATTCGTGCGGGTCAGAATTTACCTGACAAGGAATTTCGCTACCTTAGGACCGTTATAGTTACGGCCGCCGTTTACTGGGGCTTCGGTTCATAGCTTCGCCCCGAAGGGCTTACCACTCCCCTTAACCTTCCAGCACCGGGCAGGCGTCAGCCCGTATACTTCGCCTTGCGGCTTCGCACAGACCTGTGTTTTTGCTAAACAGTCGCTTGGGCCTTTTCACTGCGGCCCCCTCGGGCTATTCACCCTACCGAGGCACCCCTTCTCCCGAAGTTACGGGGTCATTTTGCCGAGTTCCTTAACGAGAGTTCTTCCGCGCGCCTTAGAATTCTCTTCTCGCCTACCTGTGTCGGTTTGCGGTACGGGCACCTTCTCCTGGCTAGAGGCTTTTCTTGGCAGTCTGAGATCATGACCTTCGCTACTATAATTTTCGCTCCCCATCACAGCCCAGCCTTAACGATGTGCGGATTTGCCTACACATCAGCCTCACTGCTTAGACGGACATCCATCAGTCCGCGTCACTACCCTACTGCGTCACCCCATTGCTCATAACGGATTACGGTGGTACAGGAATTTCGACCTGTTGTCCTTCGACTACGCCTATCGGCCTCGCCTTAGGTCCCGACTTACCCTGAGCGGACGAACCTTCCTCAGGAACCCTTAGGCTTTCGGCGGATCTGATTCTCACAGATCTTTTCGTTACTCATACCGGCATTCTCACTTGAATGCAGTCCAGCGCTCCTTACGGTACACCTTCAACCCGCATTCAACGCTCCCCTACCCCTGATGCAAGCATCAAGCCATAGCTTCGGTGGTGTGTTTAGCCCCGTTACATTTTCGGCGCAGAGTCACTCGACCAGTGAGCTATTACGCACTCTTTCAATGGTGGCTGCTTCTAAGCCAACATCCTGGTTGTCTGTGCAACTCCACATCCTTTCCCACTTAACACACACTTGGGGACCTTAGCTGATGGTCTGGGCTGTTTCCCTTTCGACAATGGATCTTAGCACTCACTGTCTGACTCCCGGAACTAAATCTATGGCATTCGGAGTTTGACTGAGCTTGGTAACCCTTGCGGGCCCCGCACCCAATCAGTGCTCTACCTCCACGATTCTTCTTTCCGAGGCTAGCCCTAAAGCTATTTCGGGGAGAACCAGCTATCTCCGGGTTCGATTGGAATTTCTCCGCTACCCCCACCTCATCCCCGCATTTTTCAACATGCGTGGGTTCGGGCCTCCAGTGCGTGTTACCGCACCTTCACCCTGGACAGGGGTAGATCACCCGGTTTCGGGTCTACGTCCACGTACTCATTCGCCCTATTCAGACTCGCTTTCGCTGCGGCTTCAGCTCTTCACCTTAACCTTGCACGGGAACGTAACTCGCCGGTTCATTCTACAAAAGGCACGCCATCACCCATAGATCGGGCTCTGACTTCTTGTAAGCACACGGTTTCAGGATCTATTTCACTCCCCTTCCGGGGTGCTTTTCACCTTTCCCTCACGGTACTGCTTCACTATCGGTCGCCAGGGAGTATTTAGCCTTGGCAGATGGTCCTGCCGGATTCATACGGGGTTTCACGTGCCCCGCACTACTCGGGATCCGTCTCGGAGAGAACAAGTTTTGAACTACAGGGCTTTTACCTTCTCTGGCGGGCCTTTCCAGACCTCTTCATCTAACCGGTTCCTTTGTAACTCCATGTGAGACGTCCCACAACCCCAAGGAGCAAGCTCCTTGGTTTGGGCTAATCCGCGTTCGCTCGCCGCTACTGACGGAATCACAATTGTTTTCTCTTCCTCAGGGTACTTAGATGTTTCAGTTCCCCTGGTCTGCCTCTATTCTGCCTATGTATTCAGCAGAAAGTGACTGTCGATGAAGACAGCCGGGTTTCCCCATTCGGACATCCCCGGATCAAAGCTTGCTTACAGCTCCCCGAGGCCTTATCGTTGTTCGCCACGTCCTTCGTCGGCTCCTGGCGCCTAGGCATCCTCCGTGTGCTCTTTGTAGCTTAACCTAGTATTTACATTGTAAATACGATTTGCTCTGAATTTCGGTTCAACACTTACGTGTGAATGAAATTCAAGACAGCTACCTTTATTTCACTTGTTTACACAAGATCAGCTTAAAGGAATATTCTAAAACGCAATTTCGTTTCGGTATCCAGTTTTCAAGGTGCAAAGCTGTAAACAACCAGCTTTTTCTGAGAGTTTGAGCTCTCAAAACTGAGCAACGAGTGAGTAGTTTTTGAAGCTTACGCTTCATATTTGAATGTTTCCATTGCAGGAAACGATTCTCCATAGAAAGGAGGTGATCCAGCCGCACCTTCCGATACGGCTACCTTGTTACGACTTCACCCCAATCATCTACCCCACCTTCGGCGGCTGGCTCCCTTGCGGGTTACCCCACCGACTTCGGGTGTTGTAAACTCTCGTGGTGTGACGGGCGGTGTGTACAAGACCCGGGAACGTATTCACCGCGGCATGCTGATCCGCGATTACTAGCAATTCCGACTTCATGTAGGCGAGTTGCAGCCTACAATCCGAACTGAGACCGGCTTTTCTAGGATTGGCTCCACCTCGCGATTTCGCTTCCCGTTGTACCGGCCATTGTAGTACGTGTGTAGCCCAGGTCATAAGGGCATGATGATTTGACGTCATCCCCACCTTCCTCCGGTTTGTCACCGGCAGTCTGCTTAGAGTGCCCAGCTTGACCTGCTGGCAACTAAGCATAAGGGTTGCGCTCGTTGCGGGACTTAACCCAACATCTCACGACACGAGCTGACGACAACCATGCACCACCTGTCTCCTCTGTCCCGAAGGAAAAGTCTATCTCTAGACCGGTCAGAGGGATGTCAAGACCTGGTAAGGTTCTTCGCGTTGCTTCGAATTAAACCACATACTCCACTGCTTGTGCGGGTCCCCGTCAATTCCTTTGAGTTTCAGTCTTGCGACCGTACTCCCCAGGCGGAATGCTTAATGTGTTAACTTCGGCACCAAGGGTATCGAAACCCCTAACACCTAGCATTCATCGTTTACGGCGTGGACTACCAGGGTATCTAATCCTGTTTGCTCCCCACGCTTTCGCGCCTCAGCGTCAGTTACAGCCCAGAGAGTCGCCTTCGCCACTGGTGTTCCTCCACATCTCTACGCATTTCACCGCTACACGTGGAATTCCACTCTCCTCTTCTGCACTCAAGCTCCCCAGTTTCCAGTGCGACCCGAAGTTGAGCCTCGGGATTAAACACCAGACTTAAAGAGCCGCCTGCGCGCGCTTTACGCCCAATAATTCCGGACAACGCTTGCCCCCTACGTATTACCGCGGCTGCTGGCACGTAGTTAGCCGGGGCTTTCTTCTCAGGTACCGTCACTCTTGTAGCAGTTACTCTACAAGACGTTCTTCCCTGGCAACAGAGCTTTACGATCCGAAAACCTTCATCACTCACGCGGCGTTGCTCCGTCAGGCTTTCGCCCATTGCGGAAGATTCCCTACTGCTGCCTCCCGTAGGAGTCTGGGCCGTGTCTCAGTCCCAGTGTGGCCGATCACCCTCTCAGGTCGGCTACGCATCGTCGCCTTGGTAGGCCTTTACCCCACCAACTAGCTAATGCGCCGCAGGCCCATCCACAAGTGACAGATTGCTCCGTCTTTCCTCCCTCTCCCATGCAGGAAAAGGATGTATCGGGTATTAGCTACCGTTTCCGGTAGTTATCCCTGTCTTGTGGGCAGGTTGCCTACGTGTTACTCACCCGTCCGCCGCTAGGTTATGTAGAAGCAAGCTTCTACATAACCCCGCTCGACTTGCATGTATTAGGCACGCCGCCAGCGTTCGTCCTGAGCCAGGATCAAACTCTCCATTAAAGACCAACCGAAGTTGGTTTATAGAAAGAGCGATAAGCTCATGTTGAAACTGACGAGATAAAATATCTCTTGTTTGATTTTGCGAACAAAATCATTTACTCACTCGTTGTTCAGTTTTCAAAGATCAATTTTCTCATTCGGCTTTTCTTGGGCCGGACAAATAATATATCATACTTTGGCGATTCATACTACTGGTAAATAATAACTCATAGACGATCTTTGAATTTTTGAACCATTACATCGCAGCCTATCTTACGGCCGGATGAATAATATATCATTTAGGTTTGCTGAATACTACATGTAAATTATACCGATTTATTCGTTCTTTTAGCTCCAGCCCATCTCACGTCTCGTTCATGATTTGAAGAATAAATCCCTGGGTATCAAACCAGCTATAAGCTGTTTATACTTCTTTCATCGAAAGAGCGAAGAAAATTCGCTGTGTATATATTTTTTAAAGGCTCAGCCATCTTGTATCTCCTTTGGTGTCCAAATGTAACGATAGTTTTACCTTTGTCTTTGATAAAGCCTTATCATGGTGAGGCCAGACATACTAAAAATGCCAGGTTCTATGATGAGAACCTGGCACTGACATGCATGGCTTATGAATTGTGGGAAGGGGCAACTCTTCCAATCTCTCCAGAAGGAATCTGATACTGGCGGATATCCTTAACCAGAAACATAATCAATCCGCATAGTACAGTAATCAGTCCACTGAAAAAAAGAACCTCACTCAGAGCAAACCGTAAAGCTAGCGCCCCTCCAATCAAGGCCCCTAATGGCAGAGCCGCATTCGACAAGGTGTTTAAAAAGGCTGTAACACGTCCCAGTAACGGCAGCGGTGTAATAATTTGAATCAAAGACGTTTGCAGCACATTGATGATGCCAGTAAAAATGCCTAATAACAGAGCTGCCAGCAGCTTCATCCACATCTCGGGCACCAGGGAAAAGACATAGATTGCCAATCCCATGGCTACCCAGGAAACCGCGATGGTAATGCCGTTCTTTTTCAATACACTGACCAGAAAGGAACCGATGAAAATACCGATAAAGTAGGCTACATACAGCAAGCTGTAATAGATCGGCGAGCCATAGGATACTGCGATAGAAGGCATGGCAATGACCAAGATCGCCATCGAAAAGTTTGTCAGCGCAAAGAACGGAAGCATAATTCTCAGGAAGGTGTGCCGTTTTACAAAAAGATACCCTTCTTTCAATTCGTTCAGATAGTACACGATCTTTAGCGAACTCCTTCCGTTCGTGTCTTCCACCGGAGGAGCATCAATTTGCTTGTTGAGCCTGACATATACAAAGCCTGCCAGAAGCAGCAACGCGCCGGCTAGAAAAAAAGTATTTTTCATCCCCATTGCGATGATGAGCGAGGCTCCAGCCAGATATCCGACAATATTAATAACCTGATCCGTCGACGAAATCATGGAATTCGCCCGGACAATCAAATCCGGCGAGCCTATCAATTGCGGCAGCATTTTACTATTGGTCGGATAAAACAGTGTTGAGAAGCAGGATGCAATGAATACAATAACAAGGATAGCGACCAGATTGACCATCCCGTCCTGAATGAGAAACGGGACGGCCAAAATTAGCACAGCCTGCGTAAACAAGGCGATGCTGGCTAACAAAGGCGGTGAATAACGGTCCACCACAGGACCCACGAGAAAGCTGAAAATCGACGCCGCAGATACGGCCGTATACGTGAAGCTGGTCATCGCCACCGACTGTGTCGATTGCTGAACAAAATACAGCAGGACGATAGAATAAATGCTGTCTGCGATATTGGCAAGAGTACGAGATGCAAAAAATCGGATAAAACGGCTATCCTTAAACAATGGATTCACATCTTCATCTCCTTACTGCAAAATGGTCAAAGCATTCAAGAGCCTGTCACTAGCAGTCTGGAAGATTTGATGGATATACTGGTCGTTCTCATGATATGGAATGGTAAGTGAGATTTTCAGAATATCCCCTACATGCTCTGACTCAAAGAAAATAACCTTGTTAACATTGGCCTGTGTGCCTTCGGTATGCAGATTGTCGAGCAATTCTGCATCCTCTCGTCCCTCACCCAAATAGTTGAATACGATAGGCAGCTGTTCAAGTCCTTTTATCAAAATGCTGCTGGATATCGGGTAAGCTTTCTCCATTTCAGCATTGAAGATCAGATTGAAAAAGTTCAAATGATAGCGTGAAGCAAAGTCCAGGTGGGTATGGATACTCTTTTCATAGGATTCAGTGTCATCTTCCTGCAGCACAACGGGTATATGATCAATACACTCGCCTACGGTTCCAAAATAGTTTCGGTCGCCATATTGTCTTCCATAATTAGTAATCCAAAGCGGAACATCAGAGAGTTGGAAATAGCTGCTGAAAAAACGTACAGCCATTTGAAGCGAAATATCCCACATATTCGCAGCGCCGTGCTGCTCTGAAATGTCGCTTAAATTCAGCTCCCAACGATATCTGGTAGTGTCCGCATAGTTGCGTTCTTCGGTCAGCACGTGGATACGATCATTATTCTCACCAAACGTCTGGAGTTTGAATTGCTCGCTGATTTCCTGATCCCCGATTCCTTGAGGGCCTTGGCGGATATGGTTTACATATTCCCGGTATTGCACCTCTTCTGTCGCATGTGCCGTCTGCTGCGGACGATGATATTCATCAAGGAGTTGTCTGCGCAGGATGTCACTGCTCGTAGCATCAAAAATGATGTGCGAGCAAGGAAACAATAGCAGATGTTCCCGCAAATTTAAGCGAATCAGGACGATCCGGTACTGCAGCGACTGTGTAAGTTCATAAGGTTCTAAAAATAGCTTAGAGGCAATGGAAGAAAGAAGCCTGCGTTGTGCTTGTACCGGCTGACCGGAGAGATCAACAGTCGGTAAAAAAAGATGCTCTGGAGCTGGACGCAACTCCCATTCCCATGCTCCGGACGATTGAACAAGTACGCTTCTTAGCAATTCATGGCGTTGAAGAAGCCGCTGAATCGTTACAGTCAAACGCTCGGTGTTCAAGTAGCTATCTAACTGCACAGCCAAACCCGAGCCTGTAAAATGTTGCAAATGGTAATGCTGAGCTGGTGCAAGCGGATAGCGTACAATAGCATTCAGACTTAGTATATTGGTATTCCAGTCTGTATTTAACTTAGCAATGCTGGCAAGCCATACATCGGCCTGTTGTTTAAGCAAGGTTTCTTGTTCTTCGTTTGTCGGTATAGCTCCGAGAATTCTATCTGGTTCGTCGGTTCCCCAGCGAACGATATAATGCGGGTGCAGGTCTGGATGGATATAAGATTGGATAAATTCAGAGATTGCCTGAACTTGTTCTACACAAAAAGGCTCTACTTGCAGGAACACATAGTTTTGCTTATCGGTGGATACGGACTGAAGCAAGACCTGTACACCAAATGCTTCTGTAATAGCCCGCTCAACCTCCTGAGCTTTGGCAATGAGCGTATCCGTGTTCACTCCGCCCTCTTCATCACGTTGTAAAAGATCGGACAAGCTTCTTATCGTCTGATATTGAAGCAATTGATGTATATCCAGCGGAATGTTCGATTCCTGTACTTTCGATACCAGTTGAATGGCCTTCAGTGAATGACCTCCAAGCTCGAAAAAGCCGTCGTCAATGCCGACCTTTTCAACGCCAAGCACCGCTTGCCACAGGTTCGCCAACTGTTGTTCCACTTCATTTCTTGGAGCAACGTATTCCATATCGGAACCGCTGGTCATTCCTGGCTCAGGCAATGCTTGGCGGTCGATTTTACCGTTCGTTGTCAAGGGAAACGCCGGCAGGAACACATACTGGGCAGGAATCATATAATCCGGCAACTGGCCAGTCAAATGGGTCTTCATATCACTCTTGGATAGCGGTACGTCGGTTGAGATATAAGCACAGAGCGTTTTTTGACCATCCTTCGTGCTTTTTACCGCTACGTGCGCCTCCCGAACTGCATCATGTTTCATGAGCTGGGTTTCAATTTCGCCGGGTTCAATACGATATCCGCGGATTTTAACCTGCTGGTCTATCCGTCCGAGATACTCCAGATTGCCGTCCGGTAGCCATCTGCCCAAATCACCTGTCCGATATATTTTTTCGCCCGGAATGAATGGATTAGGGACAAAATTTAGCTGGGTCAGATCATCCCTGTTTAGATAGCCGCGCGCCAGTCCATCCCCACCAACACAAATTTCCCCTTGAGCACCAATAGGCAGCAGCCTGCTTGAAGAGTCCAAAATATAAACAGTTGAATTGCCAATTGGGCGACCAATAGGAATGCGGTTATATTCCTTATCAATCGGGAAATAAGTAGAGAATGTTGTGTTTTCTGTGGGGCCATAGACGTTGATAACGTTCACTCCCGGAGAATGTGCTCTAACCGTATTAATGATCCCAGGTAAAAGCACATCCCCGCCCACCAGCAAGTGCTTTAGCGAAGCAAAGAGATCTGGTTTATGCTGTGTGAGTTGGTTAAACAAGGGCGATGTCAGCCACATCGTTGTAATATGATATCGATTCAGCGCTTCACCAAGCTGAACAGCATCCAAGATTACGGATTCCGGTACAATGTACAAGCGCAATCCGTTCAGCAAAGCTCCCCAAATTTCAAAGGTACAGGCATCGAACACGAGCGCCCCGGTCAGCAAAATGCGCTCGTTCTCGGCAAATGGCATGTAATTGGTGTTCTTCACCAGCCGTATGACATTCCGGTGTTCAATCATGACACCCTTGGGACGCCCGGTCGAGCCGGATGTATACATGACATAGGCCAGATCGTCTGCCGTTGTCGATTCGGAAAAAATGAAGTCGTCGGAGTCGTAGGAGCTGATGTCGGCCAGATCCAGAACAGTACCGGAAAAATCGAAAGTGTTCATCTGTTTTCCCTTGTTGGATAGGGTTAGCAGAATTTCGCTACCGCTATCCTGAAGCATAAACATAATCCGTTCCTGTGGATAAGAAGGCTCCAGTGGCAAGTAGGCTCCACCCGCCTTCAAAATACCAAGAATACCGATAATCATTTCTGGTGAACGTTCAGTCAAAATGCCTACGATGGTATCCGGCGTAACACCCAGTTTCCTCAGCTTCGAGGCCAGTTGATTAGCTTTTATATTTAATTCGCGGTAAGTTAGCTCACGATTTTCAAATACAATAGCTACTGCATCTGGTGTTTTCTCTGCCTGTATTTCAAAGCCGTGATGTATGGTGTGGTCCGATGGATACGGTCTCCGTGTATCATTAAAATCAAACAAGAGCTGCTGTTTTTCCTCCGCTGTCAAAAGATCAATCTCCGAAACCCGGATATTTGGGTTTTGAATAACTTGCTCCATCATTTGGATGAGGTGAGCAGCCAATTGTTTGATCGCATTTTTGTTATACGTCAACGCGTTATAGCTAAATTTGATTTCCAGCTCTCGGCCAGGCATGACGATTACATTCAAATCATAATTGGTCTGTTCAATATCCTCTATTTCACCAACACGGAGGGATTTAGGATTTTTTTCCAGGCCCGTAAGTTCTTCCGAAACGGGAAAGTTTTCAAAGGCGACAATATGCTGGATCAGGTTTTGTTTTAGTACACTATGGGCTTGAATATCAGCCAAGGAAAAATAGGAATACCGATTGGACTCCATCAAGGAATCCTGTATAGACGTAAGCAAGTCGGAAAACCGCAGGTCAGCGGAGCTTTTAACACGTACAGGTAGGGTATTAATGAATAATCCGACCATATTTTCAATACCGGGGATTTCATCAGGTCTGCCCGATACGACAGACCCGAAAATGACGTCCTTACTGTTGTTGTACGTTTGTAGTAATAAGCCCCAAACGGTTTGAAATAAGGTGCTGACGGTGACACGGTTTTGCTTGGCGATTTGTTCCATGCCTTGGGTCAGCTGCTCTCCCCATGTGCATATGAGTTGCTCTACCTGAAATGAAGGATCGACGGATCGAGTATAGCCGGGCACGACAGTTTCATTTTCAAAATCAGTCACATATTGTTTCCAGTATGCTGCTGCTTCCTCTTTATTTTGTCTTTCCAACCACTGAATAAAGCTGCTAAATGGATGGACAGGCTCTAATTTTAAAGGAGTATCGTCCCGAAGTGATGTGTAAATATCAAAAAAATCTTTGGCTACCGCCCTCAGGCACCAGCCGTCCATAATAATATGATGAGAGATCCAGATGAGCTTTGAGGTGTCCTCATCCCACTGTACAAGCGCTAACCGGATGAGAACCTCCTTTTCCAGATCAAAACCTCTCTGCCGCTCTTCCTGTAAAATGGCTTGAAGTCGTCTGTGCTTTTCCGCATCCGGTAAACTACGCACATCTTCGGTATGGACAGGAGCAGCTAATCGTTCCTTCAGTACAACCTGAAGCGGACGATCCGCCTCCTTATACATGAATACCGTACGGAAAATATCATATCGGTCAATCAGCTTTTGTAAGCTTCCGCTGATTAGGTTGGTATCCATAGCTTCATGAATGGTAATAATCGTTTGTTCGAAATAAGCCTCTGACTTTTCATCAAGTATGGAATGAAATAGCATTCCCTCCTGCATCGGGGATAGCGGATAGAGGTCTTTAATTTTCACTTGCTGGTTTAACAGCTTATTTGACAAGCGATTTGCAATATTTTCGAACTGGTCCAGAGACAATTGCCCATATGTAAAATCCGTCGGGCTTTGTTCTGCTGTATCCTTGGCACAGCAATGGCGAATAAGTTCGATCAGATGAGTCTTAAAGCTGGCTGTAAGTCGCTCCACCGTCGATGCTTCATATTCACGTCCGTTGTATTCGAATACAATGCGGAGTCTTTCGTCAGTCACCGCACCATGAATATCAAAGGTGGACGCTTTTTCAGTCAGAGGGTTGATTTCAGTACCAGCAAACGTGGATAGTGGCGAGGTACGCCATGTCGTACCTTCTCTGGCTTCTCCGTCAAAGCTAAAGCTGATCTCAGGTGGCTTGGCAGAAAAAAGAGCTGCCCTATCCTGCTGCTCCCTGTCGGTCAAGTAACGTAAAATGCCATAGCCGACACCCTTGTTGGGTACACGTCGCAAATTGTCCTTAACCAGCTTGATTTGATGGGCCAAATCTTCGGGCTTGCTCACATTTACCACAAACGGATACACGGACGTAAACCTGCCAACTGTACGGGATACGTCAATGTCTTTAATCAATTCCATCCTGCTATGACTTTCCACCTGAACTGCAATTTCAGCATGTCCGCTCCATTCCCGGTAAGCCAGTCCTAGCGCCGTCAGTAAAATATCATTTGTTTCTGTATTGTAAGCATGGTGCGCGTGTTTCAGCAGGTTTTCGGTTTCTTCCCGGCTGAGTGTCACTGCGGATCTGCGCCCGTCACGGATCAGGCTATCTGGAACCTCATGATCTTTTGGCAGCGAAAGTATTTCACGAGCTTCTACCGTATTCCAATAGCTGATTTCCTGACGCGCCAGTTCGCTTTGTGCATACTTGGACAGACGTGTTGCCCATTCTTTGTAGGAATCGGTCTTGGCGGGTAACTGCAGCTTTTCACCGTTAGCTAACTGTTGGTAGGTTGTTTCCAAGTCTTCCAGCAGGATTCTCCACGACACACTGTCTATGACAAGATGATGAATGACGATTAACAAATGATCGGATTCCTGTAGCCGGATTAAAGCCAAACACACAAGCGGGCCGTTACGCAAATCAAAACGGCTTTGTAACGCGTCAGTGAGCTGCGCGATTTCTTCCTCAGGCTGGTCAGCATGTATTAAATCGTAGCTTTCCAATGTAAAGTGTTCACCTTCGGCTGTGCCTCTGTTATAGGCGACAGGTTTTTTTTCACGTTCATCAAAGGTAATGCGCAAGGCATCATGGTGCGTGGTCAGCTTGTCCACGGCGCTTCGCAGCCAGGTTTCGTTCCATCTTTCGGGGTTCTGGAGCATGACAGCCTGACTGTAATGATGACGTTCTGTTCGATGATGCTCAAAAAATTCCCATTGGATCGGTGTCAACTCCACTGTACCTTGTACCGCCCCCTGCGGGATGGTCCGAATTATTTTTTTTATATAAGGAGCAATCAAATCAATCTGCGGATGGCGGAACAAATCCTTCATGTCCATTTTGAGGCCCTTCGCGTTCAATCGGGCTGCGATTTGCAACGCTTTGATCGAATCGCCACCAAGCTCGAAAAAGTTGTTGCGCAGACCAATCGGCTTAACACCAATGACTTCCTCCCAGATGGAAGCGAGTGTTTGCTCCAGTTCGCTCTGCGGCGCTTCATACTCGACGTCGGTCAACACAAAATCTTCGGGTTCTGGAAGCGCACGTCGATCCATTTTACCGTTATGGGTCAAAGGCAATTGATCCAGCACGATAATATGTGCGGGCACCATATAGCTTGGCAACTGCTTGGCAAGCTCTGTCCGCAAGAAGGATTTGTCGGTTGTACCTGCTACGTAGGCGCACAAATACTTTTGTCCGGTTTTATCCGTTCTATCCGTGACCACCGCTTGGCGTACCTCATCCAATTGGAGTAAGGCCGACTCAATTTCACCAGGTTCGATCCGGTAGCCACGAATTTTCACCTGAAAGTCAATCCGACCGATGAAATCAATGTTGCCATCCGGCAGCCAGCGTGCCAGATCTCCGGTGCGATACAGACGCTCTCCGTTCACAAAAGGATTCGGTACAAATTTCTCCGCCGTTAAGTCAGGACGGTGCAAATATCCGCGGGCTACTGAGGCACCGCCCAAGCACAGCTCCCCGGCTACGCCGATCGGGAGCGGACGCAAAGCCTCATCCAGGATATATACTTTATGATTGGGCAGTGCCTTTCCAATCGGGACGATACCTGATGGAGGCAGACGTTCAGCTGCTTCTTCATAAAAGCTGGAATCAATAGCCGCTTCGGTTACACCGTAGGTATTCATGATGCGCATCGTATCACCGAAGCGATTCAAAAGTGTCCGATAGTTATCAACGCCAAAGCTGTCCGCGCCTGTAGTAAGCAGCTTCATGGCACTGACATCTGTACCGTGTTCATATACATAGTCCATAAGCAGCGTCAACAAGGCTGGCGGAACTTCAAACGTCGTAATTTCGTGCTGTTCGAGAAACTGGGCCAAAGCTGGAGGATCGTTGCGCACATCCTGTGGGCAAATGACCATGGTGCCTCCGTTCACAAATGTCTTGGCCAGATCACCGGCAAAGACATCGAACGACATACTGGCAATCTGAAGGAGCTTGACGGGAAACTCTTTTAACTGGTGAGCTTCTCTATAGCCCCACGCCGTATTTACGTAATGGCGATGCTCGATCATCACGCCTTTGGCGTTGCCCGTCGTTCCCGATGTGTAAATAACATAGGCCAAAGCCTCGGGATCATGAATAGGTGCGTAGATAGGCGCTTGTTGATGGGAATGCTCCGCTTGTGAAGCCTGTTGAAGTAACGCTGGCAAGTCCAGCACTTCCCCCGCAAAATCCACATCGGCCAATAGTTCAGTCAAGGAAGACTGCGTGAGCATAATCGTAGCTCCACTGTCCTGAAGCATGTAAGCAATTCTTTCTTTCGGGTAGGTCGGATCGACAGGTACGTAGGCAGCTCCCGCCTTCATAATCCCTAACACAGCGATAATCATGTCTGCTGAACGCTCAAGCATCACGGCGACGAGATGCTCACGCTTGCCCCCACGGTTTTGCAGTGCTTGAGCAAGCAGATTGGCCTTCTCATTCAGCTCATGATAGGTCAGTGCGGTGTCTTCGTAGATGACGGCGGTCTGTTCCGGGATACGTTCTGTCTGGGCTTCAAATATTCCATGGAACGTTTCAGCAGGATAGTCGGCAATCGGCCCGCTCCATATATTGGTGAGTTCCGCCTCTTCTGTAGCGGTCAGCAGACGAATGTTCCGCAGCAGGAGTTCTGGTGTACGTGCAATTTGGACGAGTACATGCTCCAAATGCCCAGCTAACCGTGTCATCGCTTCATCGCTATAGACATAGTTGTTGTAGGACAGCATAAAGCTCAACGCTTTTCCGTCCTCCACTTCGATGTTGAAGTGGTAAGGTGTTTCTTCGGACAGCTGAGCGTCCTCCACGACGAATCCAAGTCGTTCCTTCAGATCAGGCCGGCCAACCATATCCTGCAGCGGGTAGTTTTCAAATACAACAAAATGATCCATGAGTTGCTGCTTGAGCGCTGACTGGGACTGTATTTCAGCGAGTGAAAAATAGTCATATGCCCGTGATTGAACCGCGCTGCGCTGCACTTCACGAAGCAGACCTGAGAATGGCAGATCTGCATCCAATTTGATTCGTACCGGTATGGTGTTAATGAAAAGTCCCAACATCTGTCCAACACCTTCAAGCTCCGGCGGTCGACCGGAAACAACGGTGCCGAAGACAACGTCTTCACTTTGGTTGTATCCTCCAAGCACCACTCCCCATGCAGCCAGAAACAGACTGCTAAGGGTTGTTCCGTTGCGTTCAGCCACCGTCCGCAATTGACGGGTTGTTTCATCCGTGAGTGTTATTTTATGCTCATGCAGCAAGTACCCGGTATCTGGCTGGAGCGGATGGGCTACAGGCAGGGTTGGCAGCACAGCTGGCTGATCATAGTCGTTCAGAGTGGACCGCCAGTATTCCTTCGCCGCCTCCTTATCCTGCTTATCCAGCCAGCGGGCATAGCCAGTATAGGGCTGCGGTGTTGGCAGTTGTACGGGCTTCCCCGCTTTCAGTGCTTCATAAGCCGCGAACAGCTCGTCCATAACGATGCCGAGGCACCAGCCGTCCATAATAATATGATGAAAGCTTAAAAGCAGCGTATATGCGTTCGTTTGGGTTTGAAGCACAGCCAGACGAATGAGCAAATCCTTGCTCAGATCGTAACGATGGTTTCGGTCTGCGTCTGCGTAGCTGCGAATGGCCTCTGCTTGCTCTGCCTCGGGAATATTCGTCAGATTCTCGTAACGAAGCGTTGGATTTCGCTCCTTAAACACGATGAGCCGCGAACGGGAAGCACTTTTATGATAAATATTCGAACGAAGCGTTTCGTGACGCTGCACCAGAGTCTCGAAGCTCTTTTGCAGAGCCTCCAGGTTCAGTTCACCCCGGATGGTCATTCGTACTTGCTCATAGTACGCCTGTGATTCCGGCTCCATGACTGTATGAAAGAGCATCCCCTCCTGCAAAGGCGTTAAATTGGCCACTTTTTCGATTTCAAGCCTTTTACTCATCGGATTTCCCCCTCAATCGAATATTTATAGGCTTTCATAAAAATGCTTCATCTCTTCGAACTCTTCCAAATCCAGATCATCTGCCCCTACGTCTGTTGGTGTCAGTTCCTGACCGGACTGATCAAGGCAATGACGAATGGTATTCAACAGGTGTGTTTCGAAGCGGGAGAAAAGTTGTTTGATCGTGCGCTCTTCATATGCATTCCTGTCATAGGATATACGGATACTTAATTTTCCGTCCTCCAACCGGCTATCCATATAAAGAGCATAAGATGAACCATTAATCACATCCTTGGTACCTGGTCCAATTTCAGCTTGCAGCGGCGATATAGAAAAATAAACCGATTCCGGGTGTGGGGAGTCTATATAACGGAAACCAATTTCCGGATGACGAAAACGTTTAGAATCTGTTGGATTGCTGGCTTCGGTCAGATATCTCAATGCACCGTAGCCCAATCCGTGATTTGGAACCTGCCGAACCGTTTCCTTCACACGCTTGAGCAACAGCGCTATATCATCCGCAGATTTGATGTCCAGAACAACTGGATACACGGACGTAAACTGCCCTACCGTTCTGGAGATATCCAGCGAATTTGTTTCAGCCTGTTCTCGGCCAGGGTTCTCCACGTAGAGTGCAATCCGTTCTTGTCCTGACCATTCGGATACTGTTTGCCCCAGTACGGACAGCAGTACTTCCTCCGGCACGGTATTATAGGCATGATTGACCTGTGTCATCAGATGCTGGGTTTCGTCTGTTGATAATTGCAGGTGGAGCTGATGTGTTTGTCTCTCCGATCCAGAATCCGTAATGACTTCATGGTCTTTGGGAAGCGTTCTCCACTCTGACAACTCTATCTTGTTCCAATAGTCCTGCTCCTTGAGCAGCTCTTTACTATTCGCATAATGCTCAAGATGCTCTGCCCACGTTTGGTAAGCGTTCGTTTTGTCCGGTAAGACAATCGTTTCCCCATCCAGAGCTTGTCCGTAGCCTGTTGCCAGATCTTCGAGCAAAATATTCCATGAAATGGCGTCAGCCACTAGCGGGTCTACAGCAAGGAAAAGATGATCTCCGCTATCCAGACGGAAAAGCCCTGCCCGAACTCGTGGTCCTTCAAACAGCCGCAGGCTGCTTTGAATCCGTTGACATTCAGCTTCCATCTGGCTGCGTGCTTCGCTTTCCGTTCCCGTAAGCGACAGTACCTCCAGCGTGATTAGCTCCTCATGCAGTCCTTTGTGAGCTTGCGTAACCGCCCCGTCAGCCTGTTGTAATAAGCCAAGGCGCAGAGCATCGTGGTGCTCTGCGATTTTCTTCAATGCGGCTCGCAATGGCTGCTCGTCAAAGCCCGACTTTGCCAACAGCAGTACCGACATTGCGGCAGGAAGTGCCTCGGATGCTGGATAAAGTTCAAACCAATCGATTAGATGTCGTTGTATCGGTGTCAGTGGCGCCTCCCCATCTACTGGGCTTTGCTCAATCGGACGGGCCAGTGCTTCTGCATAGCCGCTCAGGATTTCAATGGACGGGTGCTCCAATACGTGCCGGATATCTAGTGAATACCCGTGAAGACGCATACGCGCGATGACTTGAACGGCTTTAACAGAGTCGCCTCCGAGCAGGAAGAAGTTATCCTGAATGCCTACCTGCTCGCGTCCCAAAACATCTTGCCATACGGCGGCCAAAGCCTCTTCCACATCATTTCGTGGCGCTGCATAGGCCACCCCCGGTCGGAATAGCTCTTCAGGCTCCGGCAATGCTTTTCGATCAGTTTTGCCGTTCGGTGTCAACGGCATCTGATCCAGAAACACGAAGTGAGACGGAACCGAGTAATAGGGAAGCAGCTTGGCGACATGTTCATGAATTGCCGTCAGGCTGGGTGCTTCTTCTGTATTCAGTACAATGTAGGCACATAGTACTGATTCATGATTTTGGCTTTCATTGGCAGTGACAACAGCCTCCTGAATTGCAGAATGGCTCATCAAGGCATGTTCAACCTCGCCCAGCTCAATCCGGAATCCGCGTACTTTTACCTGATGATCGATTCGGCCGATAAACTCCAGGTTCCCATCTGCTTTCCAGCGAGCCAGGTCACCCGTTCTGTACATTCGTGTGTCTGTGGAGAATGGATTAATCACAAATTTTTCCGCCGTCAACTCCTCGCGGTTCCAATAGCCACGGGCCAGCCCTTCCCCTGCAATGCATAGCTCGCCCGGTATACCGATTGGCTGTAATCTGTTCTGCGCATCCATGATATAAATGTGCGTATTCGCAATGGGGCGTCCAATGTCAATCTGATTGGCATCGGTAAGTTCCTGCACTGCCGACCAAACCGTCGTTTCCGTAGGTCCGTACATGTTATAAATACGGGGGCCGTTCAATTTCTGCATTGCCTCCAGCAGCCTGGGCGGAAGCGCTTCTCCCCCAACCATAATTTCCTGTACACCTTGCAGCGCACGGGAGCCTTCTTCATGACTCAGCAGCATGTGCAGCCGAGATGGCGTCATTTGCAGCATGTCAATATGATGTGCAGTAATCAGCTCGCCAAGTGCCTGAGGATCGACCTGATGATGGCGGTCGCCTAACACGACGGTCATTCCGCCCAGCAGCGGCAGAATCGTTTCCAAAACGAAAATATCGAACGAAATGGTGGTTAGCGATAAAATCGTTTTGTTCGCTGCAAAGTCAATCACTTCACGCATTCCTGTAATAAAATTCAGCACCGAGCGATGCTGGAGCATAACTCCTTTCGGATTTCCGGTTGAGCCAGAAGTATAGATGACGTAAGCCAGATGCTCCGGCTGAGCAGTGGCTTCCAGATTGGTCCTTTCCCCTTGATATACTTCCTCATCTTCGATAAACAGGGTGTTGGCGCTGTAATGGTGTTCTCCTACCAGATCGCGACTGGTCAGGAGCACGGCAGCCTCACTGTCACTCAGCATATACTCAATACGGGCTGACGGATATTCAGGATCGATAGGCACATAAGCGCCACCCGCTTTTAGCACGGCGAGCAGACCGATAATCATTTCCGCCGAACGCTGCACCATCAGGCCGACTAGCTTATCGGGTCCTACACCATGCGCTTGAAGTATCCGTGCCAGTGAGTTAGCACGTTCGTTCAACTCCCGGTAGGTCAGACGCTGATTTCCGAACACCAATGCTATATGACCCGGCGTCTGTACGACCTGCTTTTCAAACTGCCCGTGAACTGTCTCATTGTGCGGGAAAGGTACGACGGTATGATTAAATTCGGTTAGCAGTAATTGCTTCTCTTCATCAGATACGATCATAATATCGGCCAACCGCACCCCGACATCCTGCGTCACCGTTTCCAAAATTCGCACAAAATGCTCTCCCAGCCGTCGGATGGTCTCCGGTTTAAACAGCTTTGTGCCATACTCCAAAGTGAAGGACAAACATTCTTTTTCCTCGGTCACATGCAATGAAAAATCCACCTTGGAGATACCCGCGTTGAATTCTTCCGGTTTAAAACGAATGCCTCCTGTTTCCAAAACATCTGTGCCGACATTTTGCAAACTGAACATCGTATCGAACACCGGGTTTCGACTTACGTCGCGCACCAGTTCCAGTTTGTCTACAAGCTCATCAAACGGGTATTCCTGATGCTCCAGTGCCAGCAGCGAGTTTTGCTTAACCTTCTGCAAAAAGGATTGGAACGTTAAAAAAGATCGCGGCTGATTGCGAAGAACCAGCGTATTGACGAACATGCCAATCATCGTTTGCGTATCCACATGCCGTCTTCCGGCAACAGGTGTACCCACGATAATGTCCTCTTGACCAGAATACTTGCCCAGCAGGACATTATAAGCCGCCAAAAGTACCATAAAGATCGTAGATTCGGTATCTTGGGCCAATTTGTAGAGTCTGTTAGTAAGTTTGGATTCCAAGGTGACGGTCAAGCTGTCACCTTCAAAGCTTTGTGTTTGTGGACGTGAAAAGTCCGTAGGTATATTCAGTATAGGAAGCTCGCCATTCAAGGTCTGGAGCCAATATGATTCATGCGCTTGCAATGCGTCGTCAGTGATCTGCTGCTTCTGCCAAGCAACAAAGTCTTTGTAATGAAGCTGAATGTTCGCAAGCTGTCTGCCCTGATACCGTTGAATGATTTCATCCAGCAGCACGGCCATGGAGAAACCATCGGACACGATGTGATGCATATCCACTAACAGTATGAAGCCACCTTCGATAAATTCGTACAGTTCGGCGCGGAATAAAGGAGCTGTTCCTAGGTGAAAAGGCTGAACAAACAAGGTCCGAGCCTGTTTTGCTTCTTCCTTGGAAATGCGGGTACACGGGATGTCGAATGGAATCGTGTCCCGAACTTTTTGTACCACTTCTCCGTCTTCCAGATCGAAATACGTCCGAAAGGATTCATGACGCAAAATAACTTCCCTAACGGCTTCAATGAAGCGGGGAACCTCCAGATCTCCCTCTATGAAAAGCTGACCTGATACATGATAGGCCTTTCCACCTCCCAACTGATCCAGCACGTACATTCTCTTTTGGGAAGAAGATACCGGATAGAAGGCTTGCGATTTCACAGATACAATCGGTTCGTAGGTCTTCTTTGTTCCACCCGCAATATATGTAGCCAGCTCTGCAATCGTTTGCAGCTCAAAAATGTGGCTAAGTGGAATGTGTACACCCAGTTCCTTATTGACTCTCGACAGAATGACCGTCGCTTTTAGTGAATCACCGCCCAGTTGAAAAAAGTTATCGTCATAGCTGATATCCGTTACATTCAGAACGTCCTTCCAAATGTTCACGAGTTGATCTTCTACGCCGTGGTTCTCAGAAGCGGTGTCTGTTTTAGTGAATATGCTTGCTTGTCCCGGCTCTGGCAAAGCCTGTAGATCAGGCTGACCATCCGGCAGAAGAGGAATATGATCCATAGGAATCCAAAAACGAGGCTGCGTATAATCTGGAAGAATTTCGATTACAGCCTTTTTCAGTGCGTCTTCTTCCCATGGCTTCGATGCGTTTGCGACCACATAGGCGGTTATATATGAGACTTTTCCAGCTTCGTCCGTTTGCGGTGTAATGACGCAGGACTCCAATTGGAAAGTTTGCAGTAGATGTTTCTCCAACTGCTCCAGATTAACCTGATGTCCGCGAATGTGGATGGCCCGATTTAAATTGCCAATATGCCGCAGCTTGCCATCGTTTTCCACGTAAGCCCATTCTCGGGTCGTTCCCAACAGGCCTGCTACTGAGGCTTGATACACCTCCCCTGCTGTCCCAACAGGTGCCAAATGCTTGTAGACATCGAGGACGCAAAGATAGTTTCCGTTGGCATCGGTATTTGCTGCCCATGCAGCTCGAAGTTGTTCGTTCTCCGGCGCACGGAGTAAAGTCAGCGTAGAAACGCGAGCCCCTTCTTCCTCTACCATGGAATGCAGCAGATTCAGGAAATATCCTGACCAGGCTTCGATAATGTTTGGCTGAAAAAGATCCGAATTGTAGTCGAAATCAAAACGTAATTGTCGCTGCGCCTCTGTCACGTTCAAAAACAACTCGTATTTGCTGAATGATACCTCATTCTCAACGAGTCCCACTTCCAGTTCATGGAATTGAAAACGCGGAATCGGTCGATCCATATTGAATACAGCGTTAATGACAGGCAAATGCCTCAGCCCCAGCTCAGCGAGTCCGGCAAAGCTGTACTTTTGAAAGCTGTCCAGTTCATTCATGCGCTTTTTGACTGTTTGAACATGCTCCGTAAAAGTAGCATCAGGACGCACTTCGCTGATCATCGGAAGCAAGTTGACACAGTTGCCGATCAGAGAGAAGGCGTCCATATGGGATTGTCCTGCGGTGGGAACCCCCACCGTTACTTCCTGCTGCCCTGTCAGCCGATGTAGAAAAATCTGAAAGGCGGATAGCAGCGTTATAAAAAGACTGCTGCCTAGCTTTATGCTGGCGGATCTCAATTGTTTAACGAGCTTCGCTTCGAGCATTATGGTATGTCTGCTTCCTCTGGAAGACGGAATTTGTATTCCCCTTACCGGAGATGGCAGATGGAGGACAGGCTGCTGCTTTTCTAGCACTGCTGACCAAAAAGCAAGGGCCTCTTTTTTCCCTGCTTTCAATTGATCTTGCTGCCAAACAACGTAATTCCGAAAAGGTACTGGATCGGGAAGGTTGTAGTCAGCATGTCGAACAAGCGCAGAATAGATGTGTTCCAGTTCCTGAATGAATACACTGATTGACCAGCCATCCGCGATAAAATGATGAAACGTAAAAACACCCAGATGCTCTTCATCCGATATTTTCAGCAGATGAATTCGGAATAATGGCTTGCCTGGCGTCATGGCAAATGGAGTTTCACTGTCCTTGATCATCCATGCCCGGATATGTTGTTCCTGTTCATCTGGGCGATAACTGGTAAAATCATGAAGCGGGATTTCCGCTTTCATCACAGGAGCGAACACCTGAGTTTCCCCATCGCCGCTCATAAAGATATGTAAGGCTTCATGACGATTTACAATGGTCTGGACAGCTTGGTTGAACGCCTGCTGCTGAAGTGGACCACGAAACCGCAACAAGGCGGTTTCGTGTAAAGATTGAGAGTCACTTCGATCTGAAACAGAAGCGAACCAAAGCTGCTTTTGCTCTGGAGTTAACGCAATAATAGTTTCTGCTGCTTCAGCCTCTGGAGGTACGGTTACAGGTACAGGTTGCTTTCCCGGTCCCGGGCCGTTTCCATTTGGGGGCGGGTCCGGTAAAAATCCCCCTTTACGCAGCTCGTTCACGCTATCCTTGACCGCTTGTACGATTCGCGCAATATCTTCCTCGGTATGGGCCGTGGACAAGAAGCAGTTTCGTCCCTCCCAGATATAGATGCCTTTATCCAGCATGTGATAGAAGAACAACTCCAGATCGCCTTTGAGCACGAAGCGGAATAGGGAGCCAAAGTGAACGACCTTCATAGGTACGCGTTCGTCAGTGAAATAGCTGTTCAACTCCGCTGCTAACGCCAAGGTGCGGCTGTTCAAGCGATTTTGCAGTTGCTCGCCATGCTTCTCCAAATGATCCAGCACCGCTAAGGATGCAGCCATTGCCAGCGGATGATGGCAGAAGGTTCCTGCCACAAAGGTTCGCTGCTGCTCATGCTGCGGATAGGAATCGTCCCCGAAGCTCCACGTGCCTCCGTCGATCCCGTTCATAAAGGCGGCTTTTCCGGCTACGATGCCGATGGGCAGCCCGCCGCCAATGATTTTACCGTAGGTCACGAGGTCGGCTTGTACCCCAAACCACGCTTGGGCTCCTCCGGGCTGAATCCGGAAGCCTGTAATGACTTCATCAAAAATGAAGGCAGTACCCGACTGCTCCGTTATCTGGCGAATTTCCTGCAAAAAGGCTTTAGGCTGAAAATCTGGTCGGCGGCTTTGTACCGGCTCCACTATAACCGCGGCCAGTTCATGCGCATGGGTGCGGATATAATCCAGAGAATCGTCCGCCCCATAATGAAGCACGACGACATCGTCCACCATATGCTGCAAGATACCTGGAGCTAGAGGTGTCGAATGCTCCTTGTCATCACCCGCGCTCCCCTGTGCCAGCACCCCGTCGAATGTACCGTGATACGAGCCAGCAAAAATGACGACTTTAGCTCGTCCAGTGGCAGCACGTGCCAAACGGAGCGCGACCATGACGGCTTCCGTGCCGGAATTATACAGGGCAATCCGTTCCACACCGGTCATCTTGCATATTCGCTCGGCGACTTGCCCAGCCATGTTGGACATGGGGCCAATACACATGCCGTTCTTCAGTTCTTTCTCAATTTTTTCACGAATAAAGGCTGGATTATGTCCAAACAGATTTACACCAAAGCCCATCGTCAAGTCGACATATTCATTGCCATCCAGATCCCAAATTTTTGAACCGTCTGCACGCTGGGATACAATTTGATACACCATTTCCTTCAAAACAGGCCGGAAACCAGCCACATTGCGGTTATTGGCGTATACGGAGCGATACTGCTGGGTGTACTGTTTGGTGCTACGCGTACGGGCCGTGTAGCGTTCAATCAGTTCTTGCAGGTGTTGTTCCTGACGGAGCGAAAGCAATTCACGTGCTTTAACATCCAGCTTTTTATAAGGCGTATACGGCTTGGCTTCATTGCCTGTCTGCTTGAAAACAGCCTTTACGGATGGTGCTGGTGCTAATGCAGCCGCGACTTTCTGCTTGGATTCGGTACGGATGATCTGCGCACTTTCACTACATGCCGATAGCAAAACGCCCGTTTCCAGGTTAAATGGCTCGGAAGCTATTACGGATGCAGATGGCTGATGCCGGAGAACATCGAGCTGCTGTGACATCAGATGTAGCTGTTGCTCCAAAATTCGCTCTACAGCCGCAGGAGTTGTAGCGTTTGGAAAGCTTTGAGCCCGTGTTTGCCCAGCCGTGTCTATGGCATAAACGGATGCCGGAACAGCGGATTCATGAGACGGTTGGGTTAACGGGAAAGCTGCATGATCAACCTGATTCAGAGTTGTTTCTGGACGATTTTCCACAGATTGAACCGGGGTTTCAGCAGAAGTGGAAATGCTCGCCCGTTCGGCTACGTAGCTGGCCAACAGCTCCAGCGTGGTCAACGATTCGAAAAATTCGTTCATTGGAACGTCCAGTCCGAAGGTATCCTTGATACTGTGGCGAACCTGGGACAAATTAATGGAATCTAGCCCAAGTTCGAGAAAATGTGTCTGCGGTTCCAGTTCCTCCAGGCTGAGCTGGGACACGTTACCGATCATTTTCGCTAACTTTTGAAGAATAGATGATTTGTGCTGATCGATAGCAGATGCTGGCGCTGAATACTCGTTCCCCATCATTCCAGACTCCTTTACTGTTGAGTTTTCATGAACTGGTACCTTCTGTTCCGTTCGAACCTGTTCGGGTACGTTAATCCAGCATCTTTTCCGTTCAAATGGATACGTAGGCAGAGAAACCTTTTTATAGTGCTTACCTGCATAGAGGGCATTCCAATCGATCTGCGCTCCTTGCACATACTTGGCAGCCAGTTGCTCCAGTGATTGCAACGTGTCCAAGCTTCCAGTGACCGTCTCTGTGCCACCAGCGCTATCCGCTTTCCCGGTGTATACACCATCGACGGCTCTGCCTTGTTCGTGCAACTGAAGCACCTTTGCTTTCAGCGCATCTGCTCCTGCCGCAGTCACCGCAATCCGGTGATTCAGGTGGCTTCTTCCCGTGTTAGCCGTATAGCATACATCCTTCATCACGAGTTCTTCCGCCCGTCTAAACCGTTCTGCGTACCGCCCGACCAGCTCGCGTAAAGCGGATTCACTCCGCGCTGACAGGGTCAGCAGCAGCGGTGATGATCCATTATTGCTGCCCGTGGAGGATTTATCCGATTCCGTCTTTGCAATATATTCCTCCAGTACCACATGGCAGTTTGTCCCGCTGAATCCAAAGGAACTCAGCCCGCTTCTTCTCGGGAAGCCGTTCGTCTTCCATTTCCTCAGCTTCGTATTGGCATATACCGGGGACTCCTCAAAATGGATCTTCTGGTTTGGTGTACGAAAATGAACAAGCGGCGCAATTTGCTGGTGCTTCATGGATAGCACGGATTTGATCAAACCCGCAATCCCAGCGGCTTCGTATAAATGACCGATATTCGTTTTGACCGTGCTGATGGCCACAAACTGCTTACGCTGTGTATGCTTGCGGAAAGCCTTGGTAATGCCGTCAATCTCAATCGGATCGCCCAGTTTGGTTCCGGTGCCATGTGCTTCGATACAACTTATCGTTTCAGGATCAATCCGTGCATCGCGCCACGCCTGCGAAATCACTTCTGCCTGAGCCAGCGCATTCGGCGCGGAAATACCAATCGTGTTGCCGTCCTGATTAATGGCACTTCCCTTGATCACGGCTAAAATGTTGTCACCGTCTTGTTCCGCTTTGCGCAGCGGCTTCAGTAAAACGGCTCCAACTCCTTCACCCCAGCCCGTTCCGTCCGACTGGTCGTCGAAGGCGCGTGCTCGATCATCGGAGGATTCCATGCCAATGCCCGCTTTCAGCGGCAGTAAAATCGTCTTCACTCCACCTGCCAAGGCCATGTCGCAGTCTCCGCTAAGGATGGACTTGCAGGCCAAATGCACTGCCACGAGTGATGAAGAGCATGCTGTATCAATTGTTAGCGCCGGACCTTTTAGATCGAGCAAATATGCAATCCTGCTGGAAATAATGGATGATAAATTACCAATGGCAAAGTTCGGCAGCGCGCCCGGTTCCACCTCAGACAACAAACGCTCGTATTCGAAGCTGGTTTTGGAGAAGCCGACATACACGCCGACCTTTTGGCCTGCCAGTTGCTTACCCCCATACCCCGCATCCTCAATCGTGCTCCAGGCTGTTTGTAGAAATAACCGTTGATTCGGGTCCATGAGTGAGGCTTCCCGTGGAGTCAGCTTAAAGAAGGAGTAATCGAATTTGTCTACTTCATCCAGATAGCCGCCTTCTGCAATTTGTATATTCCGTCCTTCCGTATTCAGACGGGAAATGAAAGCTTCGGCATCTTTTCTTCTTTCGTCGCTGTACGGGCCGATATTGTCAGCCCCTGATGCCACATTCGCCCAAAACTGCTCTAATGTTTCCGCTTGAGGAAACTTGCCTGACATGCCGATGATGGCGATATCCCGGACATTTGCTTCCTCCTTGGCCTCGGACTGTGCTGTTGCAGCCGGGTCGCTGCTCATGCCCTGACTAGAGATATATGCAGCAAGCTTGGCGATGGTCGGATAGGAAAAGAAGTCCGTCACCTCAATATGAATCCCTAATTGATCCTCCAACAGGTCCACAATTTGAACGAGCTGCAAGGAAGTCACTCCGATATCAAAGTAGCTATCGTCCGTCCCGATCGACTTTACATTTAAAATATCCTGGCAGATTCCAATCAGCTTCTGTTCTATCTCTCCTTGAGGTAAGACTACACGCTCAGCTGCTTGCATGACTCGAGTAGCCTCAGCCAGTGCTGTCAATATTTCATTAAATTCGCCCTGCTCATAACTCTGGGCTAATTTGAAGCGCTGAACCTTGCCACTGGTTGTTTTAGGAATACGCCGGATCGGAACCACATCCTGAATATGCCAACCTCCCCGGTAATTTAGATGACTCTTCAGCTTTTGGACAAGCGGTACAAAATGCTCTATCTTTTTCGTGTGCATCACAAAGGCAACAATACGATCCTGCCTGGTCTGCGCATCATGTACACCGCACACAGCTACTTTCCCGAGATCCACGCCATCCAGTTCCTCGGCAATCCTCTCGATGTCATGCGGGTAGACATTCTGTCCGTTCACGAAAATGATATCCTTGGCTCTACCGGTAATAGTCAGGCGGCCGTTCCGCATAAACCCTAAATCGCCGGTGATAAGCCAGCCATCCTCTGTTTTGACCTTCGCGGTAGCCTCTGGATTGTTATAGTATCCGGATGTCACATTTTTGCCGCGGATCTGTGTGTGTCCAATCACCCCATCTTCGAGCACCTGATTTTGTTCATCGCAAATGCGGACAGAGGTACTAGCCAGCGGATACCCCAAATCCACAAAAGTAAGACAGCGCTTGTCGGACTTGTCCACTTCTTCTATAGGTTCACCTACGTGTAACTGCTGCCGATTCAAATGAATGGGGATAAAGGTACTTTTGTCCAGAGGTGGAGAGGAAACGCCCACGCTCGCCTCTGCCAATCCGTAGACAGGCAACATCGCATTTTTATTCAAACCGTGAACACTCATTGCATCCATAAACACATGACAAAGCTCCACAGATACGGGCTCAGCTCCATTTAAGATCATACGGACACTTGACAAATCCCAGTTAGCTGCTGTTTCGGGTTTATGCTGATCGAGAAAAAATTTATATCCAAAATTGGGAGAGCATATTTGAGTCACCTTATGCTCCGATACTTTTTTTAGCCATAAAGACGGGCGTCTGATAAAAAGTGCCGTTGGCATAATCAAGTGCTTGGCATTAGCGATCACACAGGTTAAATGAAATGCGATCAATCCCAGGTCATGCGTAAGCGGCATCCAGCCCAAATAAGCATCCTTGGAGCTCATGCCCGTTTGATTTGCGATATCCCGAATATTGTAAACCAAATTTTCATGCGTCAGCATGACTCCTTTGGGATCACCTGTAGAACCTGAGGAAAATTGGATAAAAGCTAAATCCTCCGGTTTGGGTATATGGACAACACCTCTACTCTGATTGGAATAATCGAATATATGGCTTGAAAAAGTCGCTTTTTTAACGGGCTCAAAGGAATCCAGCAGTTCGTGCTGGTGCGAGTATTTTTCTAACTGTTCCAATACCTTGTCATCTGCAATCATATAAGGGCGGGAAAGTGTATTCCAGATTTTAAGCAATTTCATTTTATGCTCATCATTATTCCCTATGCTTACAGGAACAGGAACGATTCCACCAAGTAGGCAACCCCAAAATACATTCACAAAGGTATGATTGTCGTCGATCTGCATGATCAGCTCATCGCCAGGTTGTATCCCTTTTTCCTGTAATTCATAAAGTACCTGTGATGCTTGCTCCAGAAGTTTACAGTAGGATACGTATTCCTCTTGTTTATCACCAGAAATAAAGGTGATTCCGTTCTCATCCCGGCTTGCACGGTCTTGAATGATTTCAATTAAAGTTTGAAACTGTTCCATCCTGATCCCTCCTCAATTGCTCTAGCATTACTTTCTGCTCTCCTTCGGAGACCTGTTTGGTTTGCAACACCAGGCGAATACACTCCAAAATCTCCTGTCTTTGCTCAAAAGCAGGAGGTGAACCGCTCCCTGATTCAGAGCTTCGAAGTAATTCTTCCAGTCTTCGAACAGGTAAAATAACACCCTTTCGATAATCATCTTCATTCCAATTGGCATTGGGGGTAGATACCGCCAGTGAAAGGGAACGAGCAACCCAATCACGGATTGAGAAGCGGCGTTCCAGTTCAACGCGATCCAAGTCTCTATCCATGGACAGAAATTCAATGGTAGTGTCTATTTCCTTCGCCAAATTTTTCAGCACCGTTCGTGGACCTAACTCGATGCCTTGTTTCACGCCACGATTCGCCATATACTGCATGGTTTGAATCCAGCGAACCGGGTGAGTCATTTGCAAAATCAATCCTTGACGGATGCTGTCAACATCGGGGTATGGCAGAGCGGTCACATTGGAGATCACGGGCCACTTCGCCTCATTTAAAGTGTATTTTTGCAGCTCTGCGGCCAGTCTATCCGCAGCATGCTGCATCAGCGGACTATGAAAAGGGCCGCTGACCTGCAAGCGGGTAATTTGGGCCCCTCGCTGTTCTAACTCGCCAGCTACCACAGCAACAGAAGTGAGATGACCTGAAACGACGTACTGGTTAGGTGAATTGTAACAGGCAATGACAGCAGGCTGATCGACTGTAGAATGCAGACGACAGAATTCTTCCACAGCGCCTGGCTCAGCTCCGCGAACGGCAATCAAGCTGCCCAGTCCGGCCACTGCGGCTTCTTCCATGATGCGTCCTCGCTTTTGAACCAGTCGTAAAGCGTCGCTAAAGGATAGAACACCGCTACTTACCAGAGCTGAATATTCACCCAGGCTATGACCTGCTGAAAATTCAGGGATAATTCCGATTTCATGCATATAACGCCCGAATGCAATGACACTGATCGTGAGAAGTGCGGGCTGAGTATAGAATGTTCTGGATAGCTGGGTCATCGGACCTGCCATGCATAAAGCTTTCAGATCATATCCCAAAATATCAGCAGCCTCTTCGAACAAGCGATCCGCTTCTGCAAAGCCGCTATGCCACGTAGCCCCCATTCCTACATACTGAGAGCCTTGCCCAGGAAAAACCAAAGCCATGCGATTCATATCAAACCCCTTTCCACAAAAAAAATATGGATAAACAAAAAAAATCACATTTTATGTATGAATACATATATATGGTGACATTAAGAAGTAGAGAAAAATACAGTAAAAAAAACAACGAACTCGATTGCCAAAAAACAGTAATCGACATATGGCAGTGAATTGGTAATAGGGTTCCGTTCGTGGTGTGATTGTGATCAAAAGTCAGGTGTGTGAGTAGACTTGGAAGTGTAAAAACCTTGAGGTATACTAGAATTTCAGGCTTGGAACCTAAAATTCAGCATCATAGATGAATGTGAGAGAAATTGTTGGGGTTATACAGGATGTTTTTCGATGTAAGTATTAAATGAGAAATATTTTATTTATATAATAGATATGGACTCGAAAAATGTCAATATATTTTTAAATTCCTTTAATAAGAAAAAAATGCGATATATGAATGGTTTTATTTCAATATAAACATAAAAGTAAATTAAAGTATGTCGATATAATGTATAAATATATTATACACACAAACCATGCCCTTTTTTGTCTAAAAATCAGGCATTGTTTGTAATTTTTAATGAATTTTTGTAAAAATTTCTGTGTAGTAAGTGTAAGAAACGGAATTTGTGCTATATCTGGTGCTTGACAAACCAAATTGTAATGCGTTGCAGTCGTTCCACACGAAGCTGCGGATGTCCTTTTCGTGAAAGTTCGTGGCTTTATCCACAACCCCTTTCGGCGAACGAATCTGCTTCGTCCGTTCTTGGTGATCGGGTCTATTTATGGTTAGCCGTTCACGAATGTAGGTATCAAATAATTCAGGATTCACCACTTTACGCAGTAAATGCATCGTCCCATCCCCTGTTCCGTGATCAAAAGCATAGATACGTTCATATTCCCAACGCTCGTACATGGATAGCAGATATGGATGCTTCTCCGCTGTCGCTAGTGTCACCGTAGGGGCACCCAACTGATCACGAATAATCGTGTGTTCTATCCAATTCGTTTTCTCCCGTACCCTTGCCCTGTGCAGCCGGGTCTACAGCGAACCACATGAGGAAGATCAAAAGTTCTAAAATGCAACCTGATGGCACGCTTTTTATGACGAATTTTATAATGAAAAATTAAGTTACAAAGGTGTTCCTCATAAAATTGTGCAATGGTCTGCAGCGTCAATTGCTCTTCTGAAGGAAGCTCTTCTAAATCTATGAGTTCATGAACAGATAAGTACATAACATTTCCCCTAAACTAAAGAATCGGCCTTGAATAATCAAGGCCGATTCACGTTATTAACATAATAGTGGCAACGGCAGAGATCATCTCCCTGCGAGATACGAATGGAATTATTCACCACCCGTAAGTGCCCCCAAGCGGGTACGCGCGAGTGTCTCATCCGCGTAGTCGGAGCAAATAAATTTGCTCATAAATAGCAACATGCAAAGTAATTTTTATCCTTAGAAACCGAACTGAATCCTTAATACAGCGGGTTACTTTACACTATATGCGGCATTTCATTTGTTCAAGTTTATCTTTAAAATTATATTTGTTCATCTAATGACTTAGTGAACTACACGCCACTCCAAATTTACAGGTTAGTCTCTAACCCAATAGATGCAATTACAATGCGAGTTTCAGTAGATTATTGGCAGCGTTCACGTCCCGATCATGATGTACATTACAGCTGGGACAAGTCCATTCACGCAAGCCAAGATTCTTCACGTCTGCATTTTTGTAACCGCAACATGAGCATAATTGTCTACTAGCTTTGGGTGCAATAATCAGATCACGTCCTTACCAGTTCGCCCTGTACTCAAGCATCGAACGGAACAAGCTCCAAGATACTTCACTTATCGTGGCTTTAGCAAGCTGATTTCTCACTTTGTCCTTGTTAGCACCCATAAAATAAATATCTTAAAACCTTTCAGAGACAATCTTCAGGAACAAGCATAATAATCCAGCATTCTGTTATGATTACTTCTATTTCATATGGACGTAGTACATATCCATGCTCATACATATAATAGCACTCTTTAGGCTAACAGTTAACTTTGAGTTAAGAGGAATTTCTTCAATTAAACTTGCGTCTGTATGGCGAACATTCCCTACAGCTTTAGAAACGGGATACGAGTTCATTAATCCAGCAGGGTATGGCCGAAGCATTTTTAATACATATTCCGTTTTTGTTATTTCAATGTAAGAACTACGTCATCCATCAAGCCTACTCTTCGTCAGGACTAGGTTACTTCTATGTTATTCCTTCTTAGTTTCCATATCCTATTTTTAAACTGTTTAAATATCTAATTCCGAGAAGATAAAAGAGAGCACAGCCCATTAAGGCTGTGCTCTCTTTTATCGTGCTTGGCGACGTCCTACTCTCCCAGGACCCTGCGGTCCAAGTACCATCGGCGCTGGAGGGCTTAACGGTCGTGTTCGGGATGGGTACGTGTGGAACCCCTCCGCTATCGCCACCAAACATGAATTTACATCGTAAATTCTACCGTACGGTTATTCAGTTCATCACTTATCGTGTGAATGAATAGCCATGCGCTTGTTGTATGTATTTCTACATACCTTCAAGGTTACACCCTGAAAACTGGATCCGAAACTTATTTGCGTTTTATTCTTAGGATAAGCCCTCGACCGATTAGTATTGGTCAGCTCCATGCATTACTGCACTTCCACCCCCAACCTATCTACCTCGTCGTCTTCAAGGGGTCTTACTAATTGGGAAATCTCATCTTGAGGGGGGCTTCACGCTTAGATGCTTTCAGCGCTTATCCCTTCCGTACATAGCTACCCAGCGGTGCTCCTGGCGGAACAACTGGTACACCAGCGGTACGTCCATCCCGGTCCTCTCGTACTAAGGACAGCTCCTCTCAAATTTCCTACGCCCACGACAGATAGGGACCGAACTGTCTCACGACGTTCTGAACCCAGCTCGCGTACCGCTTTAATGGGCGAACAGCCCAACCCTTGGGACCTACTTCAGCCCCAGGATGCGATGAGCCGACATCGAGGTGCCAAACCTCCCCGTCGATGTGGACTCTTGGGGGAGATAAGCCTGTTATCCCCAGGGTAGCTTTTATCCGTTGAGCGATGGCCCTTCCATGCGGTACCACCGGATCACTAAGCCCGACTTTCGTCCCTGCTCGACTTGTAGGTCTCGCAGTCAAGCTCCCTTCTGCCTTTGCACTCTTCGAATGATTTCCAACCATTCTGAGGGAACCTTGGGGCGCCTCCGTTACTCTTTAGGAGGCGACCGCCCCAGTCAAACTGCCCACCTGACACTGTCCTCGCACCGGATCACGGTACCAAGTTAGAACCTAGATACGATCAGGGTGGTATCCCAAGGATGCCTCCCTTCAAGCTGGCGCTCAAAGTTCTACGGCTCCCACCTATCCTGTACAGATCGTACCCAAATTCAATATCAAGCTGCAGTAAAGCTCCATGGGGTCTTTCCGTCTTGTCGCGGGTAACCTGCATCTTCACAGGTATTAAAATTTCACCGGATCTCTCGTTGAGACAGCGCCCAAGTCGTTACGCCATTCGTGCGGGTCAGAATTTACCTGACAAGGAATTTCGCTACCTTAGGACCGTTATAGTTACGGCCGCCGTTTACTGGGGCTTCGGTTCATAGCTTCGCCCCGAAGGGCTCACCACTCCCCTTAACCTTCCAGCACCGGGCAGGCGTCAGCCCGTATACTTCGCCTTGCGGCTTCGCACAGACCTGTGTTTTTGCTAAACAGTCGCTTGGGCCTTTTCACTGCGGCCCCCTCGGGCTATTCACCCTACCGAGGCACCCCTTCTCCCGAAGTTACGGGGTCATTTTGCCGAGTTCCTTAACGAGAGTTCTTCCGCGCGCCTTAGAATTCTCTTCTCGCCTACCTGTGTCGGTTTGCGGTACGGGCACCTTCTCCTGGCTAGAGGCTTTTCTTGGCAGTCTGAGATCATGACCTTCGCTACTATAATTTTCGCTCCCCATCACAGCCCAGCCTTAACGATGTGCGGATTTGCCTACACATCAGCCTCACTGCTTAGACGGACATCCATCAGTCCGCGTCACTACCCTACTGCGTCACCCCATTGCTCATAACGGATTACGGTGGTACAGGAATTTCGACCTGTTGTCCTTCGACTACGCCTATCGGCCTCGCCTTAGGTCCCGACTTACCCTGAGCGGACGAACCTTCCTCAGGAACCCTTAGGCTTTCGGCGGATCTGATTCTCACAGATCTTTTCGTTACTCATACCGGCATTCTCACTTGAATGCAGTCCAGCGCTCCTTACGGTACACCTTCAACCCGCATTCAACGCTCCCCTACCCCTGATGCAAGCATCAAGCCATAGCTTCGGTGGTGTGTTTAGCCCCGTTACATTTTCGGCGCAGAGTCACTCGACCAGTGAGCTATTACGCACTCTTTCAATGGTGGCTGCTTCTAAGCCAACATCCTGGTTGTCTGTGCAACTCCACATCCTTTCCCACTTAACACACACTTGGGGACCTTAGCTGATGGTCTGGGCTGTTTCCCTTTCGACAATGGATCTTAGCACTCACTGTCTGACTCCCGGAACTAAATCTATGGCATTCGGAGTTTGACTGAGCTTGGTAACCCTTGCGGGCCCCGCACCCAATCAGTGCTCTACCTCCACGATTCTTCTTTCCGAGGCTAGCCCTAAAGCTATTTCGGGGAGAACCAGCTATCTCCGGGTTCGATTGGAATTTCTCCGCTACCCCACCTCATCCCCGCATTTTTCAACATGCGTGGGTTCGGGCCTCCAGTGCGTGTTACCGCACCTTCACCCTGGACAGGGGTAGATCACCCGGTTTCGGGTCTACGTCCACGTACTCATTCGCCCTATTCAGACTCGCTTTCGCTGCGGCTTCAGCTCTTCACCTTAACCTTGCACGGGAACGTAACTCGCCGGTTCATTCTACAAAAGGCACGCCATCACCCATAGATCGGGCTCTGACTTCTTGTAAGCACACGGTTTCAGGATCTATTTCACTCCCCTTCCGGGGTGCTTTTCACCTTTCCCTCACGGTACTGCTTCACTATCGGTCGCCAGGGAGTATTTAGCCTTGGCAGATGGTCCTGCCGGATTCATACGGGGTTTCACGTGCCCCGCACTACTCGGGATCCGTCTCGGAGGGAACAAGTTTTGAACTACAGGGCTTTTACCTTCTCTGGCGGGCCTTTCCAGACCTCTTCATCTAACCGGTTCCTTTGTAACTCCATGTGAGACGTCCCACAACCCCAAGGAGCAAGCTCCTTGGTTTGGGCTAATCCGCGTTCGCTCGCCGCTACTGACGGAATCACAATTGTTTTCTCTTCCTCAGGGTACTTAGATGTTTCAGTTCCCCTGGTCTGCCTCTATTCTGCCTATGTATTCAGCAGAAAGTGACTGTCGATGAAGACAGCCGGGTTTCCCCATTCGGACATCCCCGGATCAAAGCTTGCTTACAGCTCCCCGAGGCCTTATCGTTGTTCGCCACGTCCTTCGTCGGCTCCTGGCGCCTAGGCATCCTCCGTGTGCTCTTTGTAGCTTAACCTAGTATTTACATCGTAAATACGATTTGCTCTGAATTTTGGTTCAACACGAATGTGTGAATGAAATTCAAGGCAGCTACCTTTATTTCACTTGTTTACACAAGATCAGCTTAAAGGAATATTCTAAAACGCAATTTCGTTTCGGTATCCAGTTTTCAAGGTGCAATATTCTCTCCGGCTTTAACCCCGGAAAAACATCATATCAAATTCCTCAATACTTGAATACAAGTATATTTTGGAAATCCGATGTGAGAGTTTGAACTCTCAAAACTGAACAACGAGTGAGTAAGTTAAGGATATTCATTTCATTCACACGAACGTGATGAACCGAATTGAATATCCGGTCGCAGGTACGTTGTACCTGCTGAATTGAATGTTTCCATTGCAGGAAACGATTCTCCATAGAAAGGAGGTGATCCAGCCGCACCTTCCGATACGGCTACCTTGTTACGACTTCACCCCAATCATCTACCCCACCTTCGGCGGCTGGCTCCCTTGCGGGTTACCCCACCGACTTCGGGTGTTGTAAACTCTCGTGGTGTGACGGGCGGTGTGTACAAGACCCGGGAACGTATTCACCGCGGCATGCTGATCCGCGATTACTAGCAATTCCGACTTCATGTAGGCGAGTTGCAGCCTACAATCCGAACTGAGACCGGCTTTTCTAGGATTGGCTCCACCTCGCGATTTCGCTTCCCGTTGTACCGGCCATTGTAGTACGTGTGTAGCCCAGGTCATAAGGGGCATGATGATTTGACGTCATCCCCACCTTCCTCCGGTTTGTCACCGGCAGTCTGCTTAGAGTGCCCAGCTTGACCTGCTGGCAACTAAGCATAAGGGTTGCGCTCGTTGCGGGACTTAACCCAACATCTCACGACACGAGCTGACGACAACCATGCACCACCTGTCTCCTCTGTCCCGAAGGAAAGGTCTATCTCTAGACCGGTCAGAGGGATGTCAAGACCTGGTAAGGTTCTTCGCGTTGCTTCGAATTAAACCACATACTCCACTGCTTGTGCGGGTCCCCGTCAATTCCTTTGAGTTTCAGTCTTGCGACCGTACTCCCCAGGCGGAATGCTTAATGTGTTAACTTCGGCACCAAGGGTATCGAAACCCCTAACACCTAGCATTCATCGTTTACGGCGTGGACTACCAGGGTATCTAATCCTGTTTGCTCCCCACGCTTTCGCGCCTCAGCGTCAGTTACAGCCCAGAGAGTCGCCTTCGCCACTGGTGTTCCTCCACATCTCTACGCATTTCACCGCTACACGTGGAATTCCACTCTCCTCTTCTGCACTCAAGCTCCCCAGTTTCCAGTGCGACCCGAAGTTGAGCCTCGGGATTAAACACCAGACTTAAAGAGCCGCCTGCGCGCGCTTTACGCCCAATAATTCCGGACAACGCTTGCCCCCTACGTATTACCGCGGCTGCTGGCACGTAGTTAGCCGGGGCTTTCTTCTCAGGTACCGTCACTCTTGTAGCAGTTACTCTACAAGACGTTCTTCCCTGGCAACAGAGCTTTACGATCCGAAAACCTTCATCACTCACGCGGCGTTGCTCCGTCAGGCTTTCGCCCATTGCGGAAGATTCCCTACTGCTGCCTCCCGTAGGAGTCTGGGCCGTGTCTCAGTCCCAGTGTGGCCGATCACCCTCTCAGGTCGGCTACGCATCGTCGCCTTGGTAGGCCTTTACCCCACCAACTAGCTAATGCGCCGCAGGCCCATCCACAAGTGACAGATAACTCCGTCTTTCCTCCTTCTCCCATGCAGGAAAAGGATATATCGGGTATTAGCTACCGTTTCCGGTAGTTATCCCTGTCTTGTGGGCAGGTTGCCTACGTGTTACTCACCCGTCCGCCGCTAGGTTATGTAGAAGCAAGCTTCTACATAACCCCGCTCGACTTGCATGTATTAGGCACGCCGCCAGCGTTCGTCCTGAGCCAGGATCAAACTCTCCATTAAAGACCAACCGAAGTTGGTTTATCGAAAGAGCGATAAGCTCATGTTGAAACTGACGAGATAATAATATCTCATTTTCGCTTCCATTTCATACAGCCTGACGGCATGTACCAAAATTTCAGCGTTGGATTTTGCAAGCAAAATCCGTACTCACTCGTTGTTCAGTTTTCAAAGATCAAATCAACAGCCGTTTAACTGGCTGGATATATAATTTATCACGTGTATACCTACCAGGCAAGTTGTAATATTTACCAGTTTACTAATTTGCATTTCTACACGGTGTAGTTTTTATTAAAATACTCCAACACACGATGATTTACCTGTAATAACCGAAACTCTCTTATCTCCTACTTGAAGTGCAAAGTTGATCAGGTATAAACGCCATAAATCAGAAAAGCAGAAGCTCTTTATGTATTGTATGAGCTGCTACTTTAGCTTTTATGATAAAAATCCTGAAGTGTTCGCTTAGCTTAAAGCTGTAGCTAAATCCTGTATCAAAAGTTCAGCAGGCTCATGCCCTACAGCCAAGCGGATAAGCGATTCAGGCATGTGTTGTTTTTTTAGACTCTGTTTATTGAAGCCGTAGTTTGGTGAGATCACCTGACTCTCCATGGACCCCCAAGATACACCGATCCGGATCAGTCGCAGTTTATTGATCACTCTACATATATCCTCATAAGTCGAATCCTTTAGTTCAAAACTGAATAATCCGGCATAGCCTTTGAGCTGTCTACATGCGAGCTCATGTTGTGGATGAGAAGGGAGTCCGGGATGATTCACTTTGGAAATGGCCGGATGATCTGATAGAAAACGAGCAACCAACAAAGCGTTTCTCTGATGGGCTTCCATTCGGAGCGGGAGTGTTCTTAGCCCCCGAATGAGTAGCCAGGCTTCAAAAGGGCCCAACGAGCCGCCAATCAACTCATACTCTTCAGCATACATACGGTTTATTATCTCTTTAGAAGCGATCACTGCCCCTGCAATTAAATCATTATGACCACCCAAGTACTTGGATGCGGAGTGAACAACGATATCTACTCCCCATTCCAATGGTTTTTGGAAAAGGGGTGTAGCCCATGAATTATCTACGATTGTGCGTATACCCTTCGCTTTGGAAAGCGAAGTTACCTCCTGAATATTTACCATATCGAATGTGAATGAGGTAGGAGACTCCATAAGAATAGCTCGGGTCTGCGGTTTGATGGCACCAGCGACTGCTTCTGTTGAAGTCGAATGTACGATTGTATAGTCTATATGGAACCTCTTTAAATATTGGGCTAGGCTGACGGAGGTTTCATATATGTGTCCGACCAGAATCAGATGGTCCCCTGCGGACAAGCTACACATTAGCGAGGCACTGATAGCAGCCATTCCGGAAGCAAAGCACTTGCAGTCCGCCCCACCTTCCAGCGCAGCAATCATTTGCTCTGCAATCTGAACGGTAGGATTGGTTCCCCTCGAATAGACATAATGCTCCTTTTCATTATTAGCTGCTTCAGCATAATCTTCGTAAGTATCAAAGAAAAATGGAGCAGTCTCATAAATAGGAGGAGCAGCAGCCTTAGCAAAATACCCTAGTTCGCCCTCAAATTTGAGACAGATAAGCTGATCATCCGAGAAACTCAAACCTGATCACCACTTTCTAAAAAATTTCAAACCCGTATGAGGTAGTCTCCTCAATCCGGAACTCAAATATTCTATAATGTAAACTCCTCTAGACCCTGTGGTGGTTGATTTGCGAAATTCGGAAAATTATGAGCCAAATGTTTTTCAATAAGTATCCAATTCATAAAAATAACGTATATTTTAGGTTGCAGGGCAAAGATATGCTTTATCAAAAAAAGAGGGGGTTCACATGTGTCAACACGTTGGATTAGAAATGTTCTGAAACCTGGAAAAAGGTACACACAGGATATCGAAAAATCCAAACAGCAAGCCTCTTCAGAACCCATAAATCCATCATTAGCACATACTCTATCTTTGCTCAAATTAAAACTTGGGAAAGCTCTGACTTTATTATTCGTGATTTTCCCGGAAGTCCTACCCATGCCGGCCAATTTGCCGTTTGTTATATTGAAGGACTGATTGACCAAAACTTGCTTCAAATCATCAATTCGCAAAATCAGATATATCAAGCTATCTTGTCCGGAAGTGCTGTCATTGTGATTGACGGTAATGTATGTGCTTTGGCCATTTCCATAACAGGCGGGGCCAGAAGAGCTGTTGAGGAGCCCAGTTCCCAAACCGTCATTAGGGGGCCTAAATAAGGATTTACAGAGGAAATCTCGTTGGTTGCTCAACGGGAAGGAACCCCTTTTCCTGCATTATTGGAAGCATTCATGATGGAATTAATGTTTGAAGTGATTCGTGAAGCCGGTGTACGGATGCCCCGGGTCATCGGACCAGCCGTTTCAATCGTAGGGGCTCTGGTTATTGGGCAAGCAGCAGTACAAGCCGGACTGGTTTCAGGTGCAGTGGTTATCGTTGTTGCCTTCACAGCTATATCTAACTTTGTAATTCCGTATTTTAGTATGGCCTCAGCAGTCCGGTTGTTGCGTTTTGCTCTCAGTGCTGCTAGCAGGAGCACTGGGTCTATTCGGTATTCTGATGGGGATCATCCCCCTTTTGGTTCACCTTGTATCACTCAGGTCGTTCGGCATTAATTATTTTATGCCCTAAAATTCGGGAAGGATGGGAAGCAGCTCAGAAACGGAATATCGATCTTGTTGGAATCGGGAATAAAATCCACCAAAAATATCCTCAAGATTGGAAAAAAATAAAGGATACGTGGCCTAAAGAGTTGGCAAGCATGGACATGGAGCTAGATGTAAAAGTAAACATTAAACGCCCAGGGTTATTTCAAAAATCTTTTAAAGAACTGTTGGAATCTGAAAATGATAATTAAATGCATGAAATAAATATGGGAGGGGTGAATGTAGGCCATGAGTAAAAATACACTCCGGGTATCAGAGTTGATCGCCTGTATTTCATTGTTTGAGTTGGGAAGTACAACCCTGTATTTAATAGGTGATGAAGCTAAGCAAGATGCTTGGTTAGCTATGCTAATAGGAGCTTTAGCAGGACTATTTGTCCTTCTGCTTCATCTAGCCATTCACCATCAGGACCCTAATTTAGATTTGTACATGTTGTTTCGGCGATACATGGGGAAATATTGGGGTACACTCTTCAACCTGTTGTTTGTTGGATATTTTGCATATGAAACTTCCCGGAATTTACGCGATTTAGGCGAGGTGACAGTGATGACTTTGCTGAACCAAACACCAATATGGGTCATTACCTTGATTACAGTCATGGTTATATCAAATACGGTTCGTTACGGATACAAAGTATTGTTTTCATTTAGCTTAATTCTTTTACCTGTTTTTGCGATTGCATTTACTGTAATTACTGTATTTATCCCGGCCACCGGCCTTTTTCACTTTGAGTTTATACTTCCTATTTTAGAATACGATGGTTATTTTTGTTCTGGGTTCCAAGATCGCCGCAAGCAGCACGCTGCCTCTTTTGGAAACTGTACAATTGATTGAATTGGCAGAAGTGTTCGAACGCATGGATGCACTTTTCACCTTGCTCCTCTTTCTTGGCTTAATTATCAAAATGGTCGCATTTTTTAATGGTGCCGTGATAGGGCTTGAAAAATAACTAAAATTGGATTTAAAAAATGGGTTTTGCCTCTCGGAGCTCTCATTTATGGGCTTTCATTTCTATCCCCTAACTACACTCATCACATTATGACGGGTCGGAAGACTGTGGTTACTTTTTGGTTTCCTATTTTTCAGTTTATCCTCCCATTATTGCTTCTTATAGTAATAGTTATTAGAAAAAGAAAGAAGCTAAAAAAACAGCCCGATTCGTAATTCAGCCTCTTTTATTGTGCTTTTTCTATTTCATCGGCACGATGTGAAGTGTTCCATCCTCGCTAAACTCTGCATAGGCAATCTCATCGATACTATCATATCCCTGCTCTCGCAGTTTTGCTTTAATCTCTTCAATATCGATTGACTTCCCACGCATAGATTCGTTCAGGAATTTTCCTTTATCAATGACTGTAACAGAAAAAAGATCAGGCTGTGCATCTATTCCCATATCCTGAGCGGCGGGTGGCTCGTATTCGGGTTTGCGCATGACTGACAATGAACCGTTCGTCTCTAACGTGGCATACCAGACCTCACGTAGAGAAAAAATATTTTGCTGGCGCAGCATGGAGAGCAACTGTGTGAATTCTATATCATATTTTTCAAGCATCTCTTGATTGACCTGGCCCTTATCCACGAGCAGCACTGTTCGACCTTCTGCCATATAGCCAAATTTCACAAAACGGGTCGTTGCCTTTTCAAAAAAGTAGGCCAGCACGCACCATAGTGCCAAAGCAAACAATAGCTGCCCAATGGTTACCTTATCGTCATATAACGTATTTCCCACAATTTCGCTTAACACCAATGATGTTAGGAAATCGAGTGGTGTTAACTGACTGAGTGTTTTCCGACCTGTAATAAAAGTAATGATCCACAAGCCAAAAAAGCTGATGGTCAATTTGACACCAATCGTAACAAATACCTCCATAAGTATGCCTCCCGGAAGAAGTTGTTTTCCTTATGTGTTATTTACACCTGTCTACCTCAGCATAAACAGAGGGGTATTCCTAAAATTGTCCGATTAAAAAAGCCCGCTACCAACTAGAGGCAGCGAACTTACTAATTACGGCTATTATATAATCTTAATCTTTCAGATGTTTATCAAAAAACTCTTAACCACGTCCAATATATGTGGCTGGTTAAAGGCAATATTCCAGCTCCCGTAATTTTGTGCATAGTGACATCATTGCCCGCTAGCTTGGACTCTGGAGTCAGGATTATCTACTCTTCACAAGAAGCTGAATCGCTTCTTTAACCAGCTTATCCGTGTCTCCTCCAGCCTCTTGCTCTTCCAATATACATCGTTGCAGATTCTCTGCTACAATTTGGGCAATCGCTTTATCTGATGCGTTACGTACGGCAGATAACTGGCTAACGACGTCTTTGCACGATTTTCCTTCATCCATTAAACGAAGTACCCCACGCACCTGTCCCTCAATCCTCCTCAGGCGCGTTTTCAGTTCATCACTGTAATTGTAATCCATAAGTAATGCACTCCTTTTTTGACTTACCATATACACGTATAGGTATATTATAAACCAAAAAAATAAATAGGATACCCTAAATAAATAGATTCACCTTGCCCTGCGAAGCATCCCCCAAGTAGGCGGCTACACCAGCATATTCCAAACCGTCGATTAGCTCTTCTTGCTGCAGCCCTAACAAATCCATGGTCATGGTACAGGCGACGAGCTTGATCCCCTGCTCTCGTGCCAACTCTATAAGCTGCGGCAAGGAAAGCGCATTGTGCTTTTTCATGACATGCTTGATCATCTGTGGACCAAGTCCAGCAAAATTCATTTTGGATAGTGCAAGCTTTTTGGGTCCACGAGGCATGATCCAGCCAAAGGCTTTTTCGAGCATTCCCTTATTGGTGCTCACGACTTCATCCTTGCGTAACGTATTTAGTCCCCAAAAAGTAAAGAAAATAGTTACTTCATGATCATATGCTGCCGCTCCATTCGCAATAATGAATGCAGCAATCGCCTTATCTAGCTCCCCGCTGAATAATACAATCGTTGTTTTGGGCTGAGCATATTCTTGATTATTTGTATAAATTCCTGCTGTCGTATTCATATGGATTCGCTTCCCTTAGTCTCTCCAGCCCATTCGGATATGCCTGAAAGTACAGATTTGACTTTATTAGCGCCTTTGGAAACTAATAACTGACAAGCCCTTTCACTGCGTGCTCCAGCTTGACAAATCACCGCTATCTCTTCTTCCAAGTTCAGTTCAGAGAGTCTGTTCTCCAGTTCGCCAAGAGGGATGTGCTTAGATCCAGGGATATGTTTAAGCGCAAATTCAGCGGGTTCACGAACATCGAGCAAAATGAAGTTCTCTTTTCCAGAACATTTTGCTTGTAGCTCTTCATGGCTTATCGTAGAAGAAAATATTTGCTCCTTCTTCACTTCAGCCGGATTTGCTTTGCGTAAATAATGTCGCATTACATCTCCTTCTTGGAGAGTGCCCAAATATTGATGTCCGGTGTTTTTGGCCCAGCTCTGAAAATCGGCTAATGAACCTTTGTCAGTCGCCTGAACCTCCATAATCTTTCCGGGAACGAGCTCATTCATAGCCTTTTTTGTTCTTACTATAGGCATCGGACAAGCTAGCCCTTTGCAATCAAGAATATGATCTGCTTGGATATTGTTAGTTGATGACATTGTAGTACCTCCGTCTGTTTTTTGAGGGGGCTTAGCTTAGTTAAATTTATTTATACATATACCCCTATGGGTATTAGAATAACGAGACTCGCTTCTCTTGTCAACTTATTTGGCCGTTTTTTCTCAGAAGCATTGTCTTGAACAAAATAAAATTAAAAGCAAAAAAGCCGCGCAAAAACGCGACTCTAATGCATAAACCCAAATTAATCGTCTTTTTTCATCAGTTCTGGCAGATCCAGCGACATCGAAATATTGCACAGCATACCTCTGGCAAGAAAAAGCATCGTTCTTTCCATTGCTTGTTCAATACCAGCCCGTCGGAAAGCATCATAAACCGTCGTATGAATTTCACGGAATCCTTGCTGCATCACGCTTACTACCTCATCCTCGCGGATCGTCTGCGCCTGCATTTGCAAAAGTGTTTCATTGCGGTATTCCATCATCATTTGCGAATAGGCTGCAATTAGCTCTTGCTCGAGCTGTTCAGATGAGGCCGAATGAATGACGCTGTGAAAAGATTCTATGATACGTGCAAATGAAACCTTCAAGGCTTCAACAAGCAACGCTTCCTTGGTAGCGAAAAAACGAAAGACATAGGGCTGAGAAATATTGGCCCGTTCCGCAACTTTGGCTGTTGTAGCTCGGTAGTAGCCCATCTCTGCAAACACTTCAATAGCAGCAGATATGATTTCCTTTTGGCGATTTATAGATGTTGACGTAGCTTTAGCCATGGTTTTTTCATCCTTTTATTTAGCACAGTTTTTCTGATTAGTGATTAATCAATTACAAATCAGTATAAACGACATACCCTAAAAATGCAATGAGTTTGAACAAAGTCGCCTCCGCAATTCTGACGGAAACGACTCTGTTATATACATCCAATTATGGTGTTTTAGAGTTAAAATATAATCGGATATAATTGATCTTTTGCGTTTTGGTTTGATAGGAAAATACTAAATAATAACTAAGTCCTGATGTGTTATTGATCGTATAATTAGCTTCTGCTGTGTCAGGTATGTCTCTAGAGGTGTCAACGGTTTCCGTAGGTTTGCCCAATTCGTCAACAACTTGTTTGATAAGCAACTTCTTATAGTCTGGATCGGAAGATGTAATTTCTGTAACATTATCACTTCCATCCAGCATGATGTCTGTATGATACTTAGCATAGCTTCTCATAGGACCTGTAGAACCTGACTCGGATTTCCCCCACAGCTCGAATAACAAATCGCTACTAGTTCCCAAGCCAAGACCTTTAGGCAAATTCGGTAAGGTCCCCTGCTTGGCTGCACTGAGTATAGCAGCTGCGGAGCTGTGTTTACCGTGAGATGAAGCTGTACTACTGGCAGGTTCTTGATGGGTAGAGGTTGAGCCTTGCCCATTAGTATTGAGATCCGTGTTTTGATCTGTAGAACTAGCAGGGGGTGTGACTGTTTCTGCTCTAGTAGGAGCAGTTGATTTTTCCTCCCCGCTATTGCTGCATCCTGTCGTCACAGCAAAACCTATAGCCAATAAAGCACTAGTGGTGATTAGCTTGTAAGCCAACTTTTTACGATCATAAGATTGATGTGTATGCTTCATTATAAGATCACTCTTTCCTTGTTCTTGGGTACAAACCAAGTGTAACCGAACCTCATTTCCGGAATACCTCTACTTGTTTCCAACTTGTAAACAAGGACATTGATGATTTTCTAACATACCCTATTTACGACCATAAGCTCCCAGCTGTTGTTTAGAAAAGGAGTAAGGAGAGTCACTCTTCTTCAACCATATATTCCCTTTAATGATGAAGATGTATACAGCAAAAACAAAGTAGATCGTACTCGCAATCCAGTCTATTGCCGTTGGGATGTCTCGCTGTACTATTTCATGAATATACCAGATTCCGACTGGAACATGCAGGAGAAGTGCCGTAAACAAGCCAGGATTATATAAGGTTTTTGCTTTAATATTGACAACGATGCCGTGCCAAACGACCTGAAAGAATCCCATAAAAACTGGTGCGAGTCCAAGCCAGATTACTTGCGGAAACCATACGGGAAGCAGATAAAACACATAGGCAATTGCCACATTGATAATCATCGCTGATTGAGTGTTTAAAGGGTAATGATCCGGTGTGTCACTTTTAAACATAACATTGTTAAATAAACCAGCAAAATATCCAGGCCAGCGGTACTCCTCAAATTGATGAAACAATATAGCCACAAAACTCAACCATAACATGCCTGTTATATCCGAAAGGATAGCTGGATTCATAAGTAAAACAATACATACAACCACACCGATTATAGCCCCTGCATCTTGCCAATATTTTCTCAAAAAATTCATATTAGTCACTCCTATGATTTATTTTTGATCAAAATATCTTTCGAACAGCAGATTTAATTGTTCCTCTATTGAAGGTATTTCCACAACTGCCCCTGATTCAAGAATTGGACTCATCAGTGCAGGCAGAAAAATAGCTCCAAATATTTGCAGCATCATTGCTAACAAGCGCTCCGGCTGTTGCTCACCTGTCAGCTCCTTGATCGTGCTCTGAACCTTTGGAAATCCCATTATGTTTAAAAACCTTCCGTATTCCTGTTGAGATGTAAAGGACGTGCTGCCCATGGCAATAATTCGCGAAAGAAGCTCTGGATATTGACGAATGACCTGCAGATAGTTAAGTAAAAATTGTTTCAGTCTATCTTGGGGGGGCATCGTTGTATTGTCCAAAATAGAAAAGGTATGTTGAAAGCCATTTAATATCACTTCAATAGCTTCACTGAGCAGATTTTCCTTAGAGCCAAAATAATAATTAACTAAAGAAATATTAGTAGCAGACAGCTCGGCAATTTTCCGGATTGTAACCGCCTCAAAACCTTCCTTTTGAATAAATTCCAGCGTAGCGTCTAAGATTTTTTCTTTGGTTTGTTGTTTTTTGTCTGGGTGATTCATGTTTTTCCTCCTCCTATTTCGTCCAATCATAACGGATGAATGAAATGGGACGATTTTATGTAAATGACTTTTCAAACAATAATTAAAACGTTGTTTAAATTACTGTTTGAACTCAGTTTAGCACTTTATATTTCACAAAACAAGGAGCAATTTGAGATTTAGGGAATAGAAAAACCCGCATAACGAATGAGATCGTTTGCGGGTCGATTGAATGGAGATTGAAAAAAGGCCTAAATAGCCCAATTTCCTTTGCGGAACACGGCTTCTTTGCTTCCGTCTTGCAATTCGCCGTCAATATCCAGCTCAGCTGAGCCGATCATGAAGTCCACATGAGTCAGGCTGACATTGGCACCGTTCTGGAGCAGCTCCTCCCGGTTCATTTGTGTCCCATTTTCCATATTAAATGGATACGCACTGCCTAGAGCCAAGTGGCAGGAGGCATTTTCGTCGATACCTGTATTGTAAAAAATGCGATTGAGATTGGAAATCGGTGAATCGTGCGGCACCAGTGCAACTTCTCCCAAATAGCTGGCCCCTTCATCCGTAGCGAGCAAATGAGTCAGATGCTGCTCGCCGGATTCTGCTGTATATTCAGTGACTTTACCGTCCTTAAAGGTAAACGTTATGCGATCCACCAGTTGTCCATTTAAATTGAGTGGCATTGTACTTGTGACATGACCATTGACACCTTTACGCTTAGGCATCGTGAACACTTCTTCTGTCGGCATATTCGCGACAAAATAATCTCCGTGCTCGTTCTCACCACCACCGCTGCGCCAAATATGCCCGTCAGCCAGTTCAATTCTCAAATCTGTTCCTGGTGCACGATAATGGAGGCTTTTATACTTTTTATGATTCAGCTTGTCTTGTACCTGTTCAAGGTTTTTCAAATGTTTCTGCCAATTCTGAATAGGATCAGAGCCATCTACACGATTCATTTGGAAGATTGTATCCCACATGACACGTATACGATCCTCTTCTGCTACATCTGCAAATACTTTATCGGCCCAAGCCTTCGTCGGCGCTTTAATCAAACACCAGCTAATTTTATGATTTCGGGTATATTTAGAAAAACCTTCTCTCGCCGTAGCTGCCGCCTTAGTCGCACGAGATACCTTTTGTGGATCAATGCCTTGATATAAATCCGGGTTCGGTACTTTAATCGTTAGTGTGGCTCCACCCTCTTCGGCAAATTTCTCCATCATTTCTGCCTTCCAAGCAGGGTAGTAATCAAAGCTGGCTTCGTCACCATGTTCAAAACGACTACGTGTAATGGAATCATCCTCGAACTCTACCTGTACATATTTAGCGCCTGCTTCATAGGCTTTGCTGACAATCAGGCGTGTAAACTCAACAGTTTCCAGTGGTGCAGTTACCAAAAACACCTGTCCGGGCTGAATGTTAACCCCTACTCTTACGACCAGTTCTGCGTATTGCTCCAACAATGATTCAAATGTACTCATTTTTCCACGCTCCTGTTCCGTTTTGATTATATTGAATGATTTCATCACTACAGTACGGATTGCTTCTCCATTTCACGCAGCTCCACTCTTCGTATTTTGCCCGAACTAGTTTTAGGAAGCTCTTGAATAAACTCTATTTTTCGTGGATATTTATAAGGCGCCGTCCATGTTTTCACATGATGTTGCAGTTCCTTCACTAACGCCGGTGATCCTTCTACCCCAGCTTTGAGTACGACAAAAGCCTTTACAACATGTCCACGAATTTCGTCAGGGCTGGCTACGGCAGCACATTCCTGCACGGAGTCATGCTTCATAAGCGCTTCCTCTACTTCAAAAGGACCAATGGTATAGCCAGAACTGATAATGATATCATCCCCACGTCCTTCGAACCAGAAATATCCATCCTCGTCTTTGCGAGCCCGGTCTCCCGTAACAAAATAATCTCCGTGGACACTAACTAATTTGCGTTCTGGATCATGGTAATACGTATGGAATAATGCCGGCAGATCAGCGCGTACCGCAATATCGCCCACTTGTCCCGGAGCCAACGGAATGCCATCCTCGTCTACGACCTCAACGAGTCCCGGTGCAATAGATTTACCCATCGAGCCTGTGCGCAGAGGTGCATCCTTTAAATTACCAATAATTAATGTGCTCTCTGTTTGACCGTAGCCGTCACGAATCGTAATGTTGAACTGCTCCTGAAACTTATTAATGACCTCCTGATTGAGAGGCTCTCCCGCAGAAACTGCGCTGCGCAATTGGGATAGATCATATTGATCCAAACCATCCGTTTTCGCCATAATCCGGTATTCTGTCGGCGTACAGCACAACACTTGGATTCCGTACTGCTGCATGAACTGCAAATAGCGACCCGGACGAAACGGACCATTATATACGAATCCGGTCGCTCCATTCCCCAGTACAGATAAAAACGGACTCCAAATCCACTTTTGCCATCCTGGTGCAGCTGTAGCCCATACTACGTCTGAAGCTCGAATATCCAACCATGGTGATGTTATCCGCAGATGAGCATATCCCCAGCCATGGCTATGTACAACACCTTTAGGATTTCCCGTGGTGCCCGAAGTATAGGCCAGAATGGCCATGTCGTCACGGTGTGTCTTTACAGCTTCAAAAGTATCTCCCTGTCCATCCATCAGTTCATTCAGCACGAGCCAGCCAGATACATCTGCCGTGTCGTCCCCGGAGACCACGATACGATAGTCCAGAGCAGGCAAATCATCATTTATTTTGTCCACTTCGCTTGTTACTCCCGTCCAGGCAATGACTGCACGCGCTTCCGAATGGCGAAGACGATATGCAATATCCTTGGCACGTAGCATTTCTGAAGATGGAATGACAGCAAGCCCCAGCTTCAAGCAGGCCAGATAAATTACATACGCAATAATACGCCGTGGTACTACGACCAGAACCCTGTCACCTTTGTTAAATCCCAGATTTGCGAGTCCTCCAGCCAGCCGGTTAGCCTTTTTCAACAGCTCTCCGTAGGTGATTTCTTCGTATTCTCCTGTCTCACTCAGCCACTTGAGTGCAGTTTTACTAGCATCATGGTGTTCCATTTCCGAAGTCATATTGTAATATTCAGGCGCAAGCCATTGTTGTTGATCTGTCAAATTATACCTTCCCCTTTATACATAAGATGAGATCCACTTTCTTACTGTAGTATAACACGTCTTAGTACCAGGTTCTAATACCAGGATCATTTTTTTGGAAAAAAATAAATTTGGTAAAGCGAACGATAAAAATAAAGAGCCTGATTTCAGGCTCTATTTCAGGCTCTTTTTCTTCACCACTATCGTGATCTACAACTGGAGTTCTACCATTGTAAAAGCTGCTTCCTGCCCGTTTACGAGCAGCGCAATCCGGTGCGCTCCCGCATAATGGCGACGAGTTGTCAGGTCTGCAAAACGGTGTGTCCGTGTACCTGTAAGACAGGTTCCTCCGGGGACCGTTTTATCAGATAGCAAAAACAGTTTACGTGAGACTTGTCCTCTCGCCTTCACAAAATCGATGCCGTACTCGATACGGACTCGTACTGGGCCACCTTCTCGAAGCTGAAGCGCGTAGCTCAACTCACAGTTATCACCGAGCCTTAGCAAGGCAGGGTCTGTGCTGAAAGAGGCTTCAGTGACTAACGGCGCCCCGTCTGTTTCATCCGCATAGCCAAACATTGCCATCACTTCGGGGATGGATTTGCGAATCAAGGTCCGACAGCCATGACGCACAATCCAATCGGTGTCAGGATGTGTCCCTTTCCACCGTTGAGCCGTAGCAATGACCACATCAGGATGATCCTTGGCAATATCGTTCAGGTTGTTGGCTACACTTTTACGTACATATAGCGAAGGATCCGTCTTCAGTAATTCCAATATGGTCAATACTGGAGCAGGATCGCGCTTAAACACAGGCAATGCCTGTCCCCAGGGTAGCCGTGGACGGCAGCCTTCGCTGGCAAGACGGCGAACGTGTTCACTATGGTGTCCCGCCCAGGTCGTCATCTGCTGCATCATCCGTTCCGGTTCACGCAGGAGGAAGGGTCTCACGGCAAACTCCGCAGAGGATTTAGATGTGAAGCGCTCCAGTGCCTTCATGGACAGGTCCCAATGCTCTTCTCCCTGCCCATACACCTCCACAAAATCGGGGAAAAACAAGTACGGAAAACCACTGCAATGCTCGTCTATAGCAAAAAGAATATCCAGAGCTTCTTCATAATTGCTGGGCAAAAATGCCCCTAATGTAAACGAAATACGCCGTATTCGTTCTTTTAGCTCCAGCTCATCCCATTTTTCATCCATTACTTGATGGATGAATCCGTTGGTATCGAACGGCATGTACGCAGACTGTACTTTTTCACCGAATAGTTGAAGAAAATTCTCCGTGTACATATTTTTTAAGGGCTCGGCCATTATATATCTCCTTTTGAATGAGGTTGAGAGAATTGTAGCAAGGCATACTAAAAATGCCAAGTCCTATGATTAGGACCTGACATTTTTACATTATTACAAGAAATCGTTTTACTTATAATTCGTGTTGGACAAACCAATTGGTAATACGTTGCAGTCGTTCCACGCGAAGCTGCGGGTGCCCTTTTCGTGAAAGCTCGTGACTTGAAGCTGGAAAACGGACAAATTGCGTAGGTTTCCCCAAGCGACGCAATGCTGTAAACAGCTGTTCTCCCTGCTCTATAGGGCATCGCAGATCCTGCTCCCCGTGCAATATGAGCAGCGGTGTGTTGATTTGCTGCACATAAGCCAGCGGAGATTGCCTCCACAAGAGCTCGCAATCGTCCCACGGATTCCCGCCGACTTCATCTTCAGTAAACGAGTATCCTATATCACTCACTCCATACATGGACAGCCAGTTAGATATGGATCGCTGGGTCACAGCTGCACGGAAACGATCGGTATGGCCGACAATCCAGTTTGTCATAAAGCCACCATAGCTTCCTCCTGTTACACCCAACCTTTCTGGATGAATGAATGGAAATTGACGTATAGCCTCGTCAACTGCGCTCAGCAGATCGGTGTAATCGCGTCCGCCGTAATCTCCAAGGACGACATTGGTAAAAGACTGTCCGTACCCTCGGCTTCCTCCCGGATTCGTGTAGATGACTGTATATCCCTGAGCGGCCAGCAACTGAAATTCATGAAAAAAAGAATTGGAATACATGGCATGAGGACCACCGTGAATCTCCAAAATAGCAGGATAGGATACCCTCTCCTTAAACTCAGCAGGCTTCATCACCCATCCCTGCACCCGTCGTCCATCCTCAACCTCAGTCCAGAAGCTCTCAGGCACACTGATCTCAATCTCATCAAGCAGAGAATCATTCACTCGTGTCAGCTGTTCCTCAGTTCCTGAATGAATCGCAATCCGGAACAAATCACCTGGTAAAGCTACATCGGTGGAAGCGGCAATGATATGCTGCTCATCCGAAGTAAGCTCGAATTGGTAAATTTCCCGTTCTCCCTGGGTTAAAATTTTAAAAGTTCCATCAAGCGCAAACTGATATACGTGTACATTGCCTTCAAGGGTTACCAGCGTATACAGGGATTGACCGTCCGCACTAAAGCGTGGTGGTCCTACATGAAGATGTGAACGCATGTCGCTCATACCCGCGTTACCGAGGTGAGCGTCAAGCGTCTCACTAACGCATACTGCCGTCCCCCCACTGGAAGGAACCGTGTACAGTCGGGTCTGTGTAGCGTCTTTGGCATGTCGATCATGACCGTAAAAGGCAATCGTTGAACCGTCGGGAGAATAAGCAGCACTCTCGATGTGCAGTTCAGAATGGGTCAGCTTAAGCGGTGCTGCTGCATCACCATTTGAAGTCGCAGGAGCTATCGTAAACAAATCATTTTGCTTACGTAAATCCGTATCCTCGTTCGAATGCTCTGCTATTCTGGCGACGAATAAAATACGTTGACCATCCGGTGACCACACAGGCTCCGCCACATCATAAGCGCCGGAAGTCAGTTGAACTGTGTACCCCGAAGTCACATCAGTTACATACAAGTGATCACGAGTATCATCCCACAGTCCATATCCGTCGGATTTAGCCTTCGTTCGATTAACGACTCGTCCCTTAAGTTGTGCCTCCTGAGTTCCTCCATCGGATGTAGGGCTTGACGGGTTCTCGGCCGTTTTAGCTACAAACGATATGCAGGTCCCATCAGGAGACCAGGCTAATGAACGAACGTTGTTCTCTACGTGTGTAAGCTGTCGTGCCTCCCCCCCGCGTTTCGGAATAATCCATACCTGGCGCTTGCCGTCTGTTGTACGGAGAAAAGCTAGTTGTGTTCCATCTGGTGACCAGACAGGCGTTTCATCTTTGGGTCCATATGTAAAGGGTACTGCGTTAGCGCCTTCAGGCGATAATAGCCAAATTCCTGAGTTATAATCTGTCCGCTCTTTATTAATATGCTGCTCTACGTAAGCGATTTCACTACTGAGAGGATGAATAGCTGGATCGCTAACCCAGTGAAGTCGATATAAATCCTCGGCTGTTATACAGCGCTTGGTCGTACTAGATTGTGGGTCGCTCAAAAAAATTCCTCCTTTATATCATTAGATTCCACATCTTTAAATTTTAATTAATCCGATTAATTTTATGAGATTTAAATAAATATACAATTACGTTACTCTTTTTATGTATCTCTGTCAATTTGTCTAAAACTAAAAAGCCCCTCTCTCAGTCGCTATCGACCCGAAAACACCGCTACTTCGGTTGCTTTCATGAGAGAGGGTAACGTTATTCATCAATCACAACTGAAAAATAGGAGAAATGGAGGGAGCACCTTTAGGAATAGCAGCCAGTGATCCATTTTCTTTGTGTAGGTTCGGCACCTGCTGCCAAATAGTGCTGGGGATCTCTCGCCGCAGCACAGGGATGATATCCTCGGCAAACCGATGCAACTGTTCAAGTTGCTCCTGCTCTTCCAGCCCATCCACGCTTATGCTAAGTACCTGATGGCCGAACGCAGTATAATAGTTTCGTATTTTTTCAAGAACGCTGTCCGCAGAACCAATCAGAACTGGACCGTTGGGGATATTGTCCTCCAAACTTGTAAACGGGGATTGATTATGCTGAGCCGCCGCCGTCGAGTGGTAAGCATCATAATACGGGCGATAGCGTCTGATCGCTTCCTCGTCTGTATCCGCCAGCCCCCACACCATACGCATCAAAACCAAGCTCCTCTGCGAGCACAGCCTGCTTGATTACATTTTGGAATTTTTGCTGCGAACTCCAGGCTTCTCCGGTAATCGCATTAGGCAGATTAGCCATTAGGCTGAATAATACAAACTTCATAAGCTCCTGCCCCCCTTCTGCGAACGAATCGGCTTCTTCGTTCCCTATGATCGCGTCTAATTTCGATTGGCTGTCTCGGCTTCATTTTTTTCACGAATGTAGGTGGAGAATAATTCAGGATTCACCACTTTACGCAGTAAATGCATCGTCCCGTCCCCTGTTCCATGGTCAAAAGCATGGATACGTTCATATCCCCAACGCTCGTACATGGATAGCAAATAGGGATGCTTTTCCGCAGTCGCCAGTGTCACAGCAGGAGCACCGACCTTGTCACGAATAATCGTTTGCTCTACCCAATTCAGCAGTTTTTTCCCATATCCTTTGCCCTGGGCAGCCGGGTCTACAGCAAACCACATCACAAACGGTAGATCGGTTATAAAATTAAGGGCTCTATTTTTGAGATGGCTAACGGTAGCCTGAATAACACCGTCTACTTCCAGCACATAGCAATCATTATTTTTAATGTTTTCTTGAATGAGAGCAACGTCTGCCTGAGCGGCAGGCCATCGAAGCTCCAACTGCCGAATTGTTTCATACGCCTCATACGTCACATACTGCAATCTTTCTGCGTCCTCCTGGAGTGCCAGACGATAGATTTCACTCATACTAACCCGCCTCCTTCTAATGTTTTTATAAAACGAGTGAACCACTATATAACTATTCCCATCTATTTAATAAGATATAAAAGTTAACATAACTGTAGCATGCTCACCATTCAGCGACAAATTAATTTTTTCTATAACTCCATTTAAAATAACAATAGCCCCTCGAAAGATGGGAATTCGTTCATTAAAGTCAACGCAAAAAAGCCCGAAAATCGGGCTCCTCTACTTTCTAGACGAATAAAATGCTGGTCTTAGCTCCGGCATTCAAAACAAACCATGTATGCTGTACTACTCCGCAGGGGCAGTAAAGCTGCGTTTGGCAAACTCGCTGTCCAGCATATAAAAGGCGTTGCTGTCTCTTTCAATGCGCTTAAGCTTCTGGATAACACTGTCGAACAGAGCTTCCTCTTCGACTTGCTCATCAATAAACCATTTCAGGAAATGGATCGTTGCATGCTCGCGTCCATCGAGGGCCAAGTCAGCCAGATGATAAAATTTTTGCGTGTTTTGCTGCTCATGCTTGTAGCCATGCTCAAATACGTCCAGCATGGAATCGTAGCTATTTTTCGGCTCCGGCAATGCAGCCAATGTGGCGCGTCCTCTACGGTCATTAATGTATTTATACAGTTTCATGGCATGAAACCGTTCCTCCTCAGCTTGTACCAGGAAGAAGTTTGCAAACCCATCCAGACTTTCACTGGAGCAATAAGCAGCCATCGCCAGATATACGTGAGCGGAGTAAAATTCAAAGTTCATTTGCTCATTCAGAGCCTGTGCCAAATTGTCATTCATGTCTCAGGTCACCTCGGTCATGTATGTAATAATGTAACGATCATAGTGTACCACGAATCCGATCACAAAAAAATGGACGGAAGTGAATTCAGTGCTCTCACGTTCCGTCCGCAATTTCCACAATCAGTTCACAATCAAGGCTCCAGACCCCAGACACGTTTGTTGTTTATATACAAAGGTGCTTTGTCCCAATCCGTATAAGATGTCTTGGTTGGATCATAGGAAAAATCATCACTTTCGTTATAGTTGCTCCAATCCACCTTGTTCATGCGAATCTGAATATCCCCTGTGTTTTCCCCTGCTGCCAGACTTCCCGCACCAGCTCCAAAGGAGATTTCCAGATAATAATCTGCGCCTGTAACGGCCTTATCCAGTTTCACAAAACGTCCCTGAACGTTACTACTGCCCAACTGTGCATAGTCACAATGGAATTCCTGTGACTTGTCGCCATCTACAGTGTAGTAGTATCGCAGCTTGACATTTTTCAGATCAACTGCCTCTTTACCCTTGTTTACTACACGGAACAGTGGCCGAATCTGGTTATCTCCCGGGTTGGTGTCACCCACGCGGTATTGTGCAATCACATCTCCCGTCGCTGGAATGGGTGCTGCCGTAGGCTTGGCACTGACCTCGGCAGAATCTGGGCTGGTTCCTAAAGAATTTGTTGCATTTGCCACATAATAATAAGTGGTTTCATTCACCACTCCTGTATCCTTGTAAGTGCTGTCTGTTACCGTTGCTACTGTGGTATAAGGGCCACCACTGGTTGTCGAGCGCTTGACCGTATATCTATCGGCACCCGTCGCTTTGCTCCAGGTCAGTGTAACCTGAGCATCCCCTGCATTTGCCTTCACATTTGCCGGAGCTTTGGGAGCTGTCGGCTCGGTTGGTCCACTACCGTTAATGAGACGGTCATACTCGGCATAAGCCGTTGCCATATCCACTTGGGACCAGAAACGATGATACGTAAATTCTGGAGCGCCTTTATCCCATTTTTTGGTCTGATTGTTCCAAGAAGTCGTGTATTTATCTTTGAGATAAGACCATTGCGGATCTTTAGTGATATTAGGCCGGATGTCACTATAGCTGGAATACGTACCATTACCGCCTTTGGACGGATCAGACGGTGTAGCGTCTGTACCAGGGATCGTGTTGCCTTGTCCAGTCTTACCACTCCAGCCGTTCGGAATATACACTTCTTTAGTGAAATAGCGATAATAATCCTCGCGCGCTTCCTTCGTTGTAATGCCTATACCATCGTTATAACCCCATGCAGCATCAAGCAAAGCTTTAGACAGATCCTTAGCTTCCTTGCCTAACTCGGAATAGTCTCCTTTTTCAGCTTTCGTTCCAGCAGCAAAAAAAGTAAGTGCTTTAACATAGCTGCCCAGCACTCCGGCATCCTGCCCTGGATTCTTTGTTACCACATGGAGATTGGTATTCCCTTTATGATTGGCAAATCCGCTCCAGGTTTCAGGCTTTCCGCTCCATTCCAGATTGCTCGGCAGCCAGAATTCCCCTTTAGCTGCTGTAGTAGCCACTTTCGGATTCTTGCCACCCAGAATACGCTTACCTTGAGCGTCCAAATAGTATCCCTGTGCATTAGTCACAGGCCGTTCGTTGGCAAATACATAGCTCTTGGACCACGCTATCCAGTTTTCCGTCACTTGTTTAGCCATTTTAAACTGCTCGGACGAAGTATCCCCTTTCTTGGCTAAAATGTAGTACAGCTCGGCAACCCGCTCGACAGACCAAGCCTGCATCCCGAACCAGTTGTTCGACGGTGGATCGTTATATACAGGAGCCCCTGTATAAGCCATGCCATAAAAGGTACTTGTGCCAGATGGATAAGCCTTGTAGGCACCATCCCAGCTATTCGTCGCTCCGCCTGCAATGGCCCCCTCATCGGATTGCAGCCAAGTATAAAACTCCAGTTGGCGCTTCAGCGAGGTCGCCCAGTCCTGTCCCGCCGTTGGTGAATTCGGTATTAATCCACCATCTTGATCGGACAACGCATACGCTGCGACGACATTTTGGTAGCCCTGATGTGCATGGCTGGCACCAATACGCCAAGCCCAGTTGCCGCTTTGGCCAAGTCCGCCGCCCCAGGCTGTATACCATGCCATCAGATAAAGACTGGCATCCTTGCCCGTACCAGCAATAGGACTTCCATTGGAAGCGCTTCCGGTTTTCTGGAAGTATTTATCGTACATGCCGTACCGCAAAAAGTCTCCCATCTTTTTGGCTTTATCCAAATATACGGAGTTGTCATATCCCAATTCCTTAGCCCAGTACATCGCTTGAACTGCCCGTGCATCCGCATCGGTGGCATTTGTGTAGCGCCATTGCTGTGCCGGGGCATTATTTTCCTTAGTGAACAAGCTCATAAAGCCTTCATTAGGCTTGCCAAACTTATGATTATCTTGTGATGGATGCGGTACAGCCTCCCAGACTGATTCCTGTTCCCCACGCTGGAAGGTGTTTACATAGGCAGCTGTATGCGACGGATTCAGAAGATTGCCGAAGCCGTACCAATTATCCACATCCAACAACCAGTGCATCAGATAAGTCTGGTTGTTGCCATAGGTTGCCTTCAGCTCAGAGTCCAGTGGATCCTTGCCAGCACCATACTGACCACTCAGGCGGCTTGGGTACTGATCCGGCTGCGAATATTCTGCGGCATAAGTGGCGGGGCTGGTCGGATTATAGTTACTCATTGTCGGTTGTTCTTCCTTACCGTCGCCTTCATTAACAGGAATGATATATTTCTCCATGTTGTCCCATGCGGATTCCAAATGTCCCCAATCCCCGGTATAATGACCATACAGCACTTCCAGCCACATCCAGTAGCTGTACGCTTCCGAAGTCGTTAAGTGTCCGTAATCCGGAGCCTCGCTCATGAGCGTTTCAACGGAATGATAAGGGATGCCTTCTTTTGAAAAGTATCCGCTAGCCGGATCCTTCAGCTGTTTATATAGTTGTAGAAAACGTGTCGATTCCGGTGTTGCGGCTGATGCACGGTCGGGTCCTGCCTGAAATAAGCCCAAGGTTAACGAAAGTACCAAAATGGCTGACATGACCATAGAGACAGATTTCCTGAACACGGATTTTCTGCTGATCACTTTTGCATTCATCCTCTCCATTATCAATTTTGGCTTTACACAAGATTTTATTCCGAAAAACGACAGCACAAAAAGACAGCATCATCACCTCACTTTCCCGTAAAAAAGGTGGAGGACACGCTGTCTATTGCTCCAAATGCTTCGCATTGGCCCTGGAAAAAATATATCATACTAGGCGCCAAATGAGAGTCGAAAAATTCTATAAGTTTTTAGAGATTCACAAGGAAAATTGACGAAATCGATTGGAATCGGTACTATTTCACAGGGAGGCGTTAAAACATGAAAATTTTGCTATTGCTTGGTTGTATCGTGATGTTTTTAGCCGTAGCTCTGGGAGCGTTCGGCGCGCATGCATTGAAAAAAAGACTTTCCGCAGACATGCTCAGCATATTCCAGACAGGAATTCAATATCAAATCGCTCATGGACTGGGTTTGCTACTGCTTGGAGTTCTTGCTGACAGCCTTGTCCATTCTTCTCTCATCGTTACCGCAGGTTGGGTTATGCTGGTGGGTATTCTCCTGTTTTCCGGCAGTCTGTATGCCCTTAGTATATCCGGTGTGAGAAAGCTTGGGGCAATCACTCCCCTTGGCGGGTTGGCCTTTTTGGCAAGCTGGGTCATTGTAATCGTGGCGGTTGTGCAAGGTTAAAGAAGGATAAAGGAACGGAGACTTGGAAAAGGAGGCGCTTCCAAGTCTCTCAATTATTAACGCAGCATTCCTGATTATATATGAAAGAATGCACTATCTCGTCTGCACTTGTTGCGCTTTCTGAGCGGCTATCCGATGACCTTCGATATAACGTCTGGATTCAGCCATCTCATGCTCCTGAGCAGCTTCCATAATAATATGAACCCCCGGCTTGTACTGCTCCAGTAGTTCCATGTAGAGGCCATAGTTCATGTCTCCAAAACCCGGCGGCACCGTCTCAATTTCACCTGACGATGACAACCGCCGGTCTTTGGCATGCGCTGCGATAATCCGGGGGCCCAGCAGTTGGAAAGCTTCGCGGATGATCTCATCCTGTTGCGCCAGATTTTCCGTTTTCAGCAGATTACCCGGATCAATCACAACACCGATGTGTGAAGAAGGTACTTCCTCCAGAAAGGTAGCCAACTCTACGGCGGTTCCGACCAAGTGATCGTTTGCAGCTTCCAATCCTACGAATACGCCCCACTTCTCCGCTTCATCTGCTAATTCACGCACTACTTCCCTTACAACTCTCCAGTCACGTTCCGTATAGGCGGTACCGTCCTCATTACGTCCGACTTCAGCTGCAACCATTGGTGCTCCTAACAGACCCGCATATCGGATCAGCTCTTTGAAGCGCTCTACATTTTCACGCAGCAATTCCTCATCCTGTATAAAAAAATGTAAATAGCACCCGAGCACTGATATGGATACACCATGCTTACGAAATTCTTCTGCGATAGACAGTGCCAATCCCGGATTGAACTTACCCGGTTTATTAAAATCTACATCACTGATCGCTCTCCACGGAGCCAGCTGAACATGAGTAAAGCCCGCTGCGCCTACCTTTGCAGCCAATTCGCGATAAGGCAACTTGCCAAACAAGTGTGCCAATACACCTACTGTCACTAAAAATCACCTCTTATTTTTATTGTTGTATGCTACTTGTTACCGTACTCTGCTCCAAGGTCTCATTGATGATGTGCGTAATCCGTTCCACTTCATCATGAATAAAAAAGTGTCCTCCCTCAAAGGTAAACATACGAAATTGCTGATCCGTATGGTGTGCCCATGCCTCCGCATCTTGTAAGGTCACCGTGTTATCGGTCATTCCCGTCAAAGCGGTGATAGAACAATGTAAAGGTGCGGCTTTAGCCATGTACTTATACAACTCGACAGCTTTGAAATCCGCTCTTAACACTGGCATAAAATAGTCGTATAATTCCCGATTGTCAAAAATCGCTTCCGAAAGCTGACCGTACCGCTGCAAATGCGTCCTGAACTGATCTGCGGGCAGATCGTGTAACCACGGGGAATTTCTTGGGACATGCGGTGCCCGTCCACCTGAAACGAACAGATGAGCAGGCTTTCCATATCCACTCGCCACCAGCTTGTAGTACAGCTCGAATGAGATCATCGTCCCCATACTGTGTCCGTATATGGCATAAGGATCGCCCGGGGCTATCTCTTCGCTGATCTTGTGCAACAGATCCTCGCTCATCTCTTCAATGCTTTCCTTTAGCGGTTCCCCAGAACGAATACCTCTGCCCGCTAATTCCAGTGGAACAAGCTTGATCTGCGGAAGTAGCAACTTTTTCCATTTGAAGCTGACCGACGCCGATCCGCCTGCATACGGGATAAAAAATAATGTGATAGGTGCCATTCTTGCAACCTCCTGCCTTGCTAAGTTCTAACTTTTTCATTTTAGCATAAAAAGGTATATTTACCCATTTCAAATATTTTGCAAATTCCAGAAGAATGCTTGAGAAAATCAAGCACATTTTGTATAAGGCAGGAAATGTCTTTCTAAAGAAAGAACGGCTTTATCTTCGAATATAATCATGTGTTGGGTCTTTTGACGGGTACAGCGGCATGGAACTTTATAGCTATTACTCAATCCATTCTCGGTATTCAGCCTGAATGGGATGGTCTGCGTATTGATCCGTGCATTCCTACAGCCTGGGACGAATTCACAGTCACCCGTGTCTTCCGCGGTGATACCTACGTGATTCATATCACGAATCCACAGCATGTCTCCAAGGGTGTAGTTACAGTTACCTTAGATGGCACCGTCCTTACGAATAATACCCTGTCGGTTGCAGGGGACGGGGCTATCCACCAAGTAAAAGTGTTGCTAGGCTAACAAGTTCATGGCCTTCAAAAAAATTAGCTTCAACTTCATCACATAGTATCTTATAATACGAGAATGGCTAAAGATACATTAAGTGTGGTGACATCATGAACAAGACAAAACGGCTTACTCAAACCATGGATTACAAAACAAAACAAGCCCGCTGGGTGCGCAAAATGTTATTACTATATTGGATGATTATAGCTGTACATTTTATCGTCCAGCTGGGCAGCTACTTATTTCTTGATTACCACGCTTCGCCTTATGAATTTTACGTCGGAACCCTTATTATTCCCACGCTAATCATGAGTGGTTCCAACTTACTGGCAGAGTTGGCTCATTTTAAATTTAACAGGTATTCTTTTGCGATCCTGTTTATGGCAAGCACCGTCATTTGCTGGATGATTATTCGCCTAAATTATGATATCCGGATTATTCCTGCGCTATGTTTGTTGCCTATTTTCTCTTCTATTCTGTTCTTCAATCGTCGCTTAATATGGCTTTCCTTTGTATTGCAAGTGGTCGTCTTTTTTCTGTTGCTGGCAGCAGATGAATCATTCCGCAGCTATTTGTCAGACTTTGATATCGTGGCGATTCCAACCTTTTTAATTATGTCCACCTTTCTTGCTCTCATTATTCAGGCCAGCGGCCGCGATTTGTTAGTGGATTTGTATAAAACAAAGCGTGCCCAACAGGAATTAATGATCAGTAACGCGATTATCAGCAAAATGTCAATGACTGATGGTTTGACAAAGCTGTACAATCATTTGTCCTTTCAAAACTTTTATGAAAAAGCACTCGAATATGCCGAACAAGGCGCGATCATCCATCTGGCGTTAGTGGATATTGATAATTTCAAGAAGATCAATGACACTTACGGACACCAGTTCGGAGATAAAATTTTGGAAGGCATCTCGCAAATCATTACAGAACAGATTACCGCAAATGACATTGCAGCTCGCTATGGCGGTGAGGAATTTGCTATTTTGATGTTCGAGCATACTTTCGAAGAAGCTTATCAGATCGTCGAAAACATCCGGCGTGAAGTGGAGAAAATGACCTTTCAGGAGAAATTGCAAATCGTTTCTGTAACCGTAAGCATTGGACTGAAAAGCTATACAGAGGAAATGAACAAAGATAAAGATGTATTTTTTCAGCAAGCAGATGACTATCTGTATCAAGCTAAGCGCTCTGGGAAAAACAAAATTGTTGCTCTTAATCATATCGCTTAATGTAAAAACACTTCATTTGATGGACTTCGGCATGAGCTTGCCGGAGTCTTTTGAATATAGACCTTAAAATGTAATAGAGTTGACAATTCCATAAGTTGAAACTAAAATTGTTACATATGTATTGGTTATTTACTTACAATAAATAAGTTCGAAGGAGATGGTTTTAAATGTCAACCCTCGTTATTGTCGTTCACCCTGATCTTGCGCAATCTCGCATTAACAAAAGATGGGTGCAAGAACTCAAGAAACAATCCGACGTGACCGTTCACAACCTGTATGAAGTATATCCAGATGAGCAAATCAATGTCGCCCAGGAGCAGGAACTGCTAGAGCAGCATGACCGTATCGTTCTGCAATTCCCTTTTTACTGGTACAGCACTCCTTCCCTGCTGAAAAAATGGCTGGATAAGGTTCTAACCTACGGCTGGGCTTATGGAAGCGAAGGTGGCAAGCTACAGGGCAAAGAGTTGTTGATCGCCTTGTCTGCTGCCAGCGTTGAGGAAAATTATCAACATGACGGACGGAACAGGTATACGATCGAAGAGTTGTTGAGACCTCTGGAAGCTACAGCCCATATGATTGGTGTCAAATTGCTCCCTTATTTCGTACAATATGGTGCTGCAGTATTGACCGATGAGCAACTAGAGCAATCCGCACAAAAATACGCGCAAACGGTTATTTCTTAATTTTTTACTAGAAAGCCCCTTGGACGGCGCCCGCCATACCTGCTTTACAGCAGACGGCAGCTCCAGCCAAGGGGCTTTACTGATCGATTTACATCGTAACCAAGGTACTGGTTACTTGTGCCATACTTTCTTTAATAATTTCGCAGCCCTTACGCAAGTTTTCCAAGCTTATCGTTAACGCTGGCATAATTTTAATTACCGTATCGTTACGCCCAGCACGTTCAATAATGAGTCCCCTACTAAAGCAGAGAGACGCTACCTCCTTGGCGAACACTTCTCCCAGATGAGACACATCAATCCCCCAGATCAATCCCATGCCACGAATTTCAATAAGAGGATCTATCGATTGGATATGTTCACGTAAGAACTGCTGAACAAAAGCCTCTTTTTCCTTCACTTGTGCTTCCAGCTCTACCGTATCTCTGAACTCCAGCGCAGCCTTTGCCCCGACGAAAGCAAGCTGATTTCCACGGAAGGTGCCGTTATGCTCACCCGGACTCCATATATCCAATTCTGGCTTGAGTAGCAACAGAGACATTGGCAATCCGTATCCACTGATCGATTTGGACAAAACAACCATATCAGGAACGATTCCCGCCCGCTCGAATGAGAAGAACGAACCAACCCGGCCGCAACCGACTTGAATATCGTCAACAATGAGTAAAATATCATGATCATCGCACAGCTGTCGCAAATCACGCAGCCATTCGGTCTCTGCAATATGAATACCGCCTTCAGCCTGTACCGTTTCCAAAATGATCGCGGCAGGCTTTTCCACACCCGAATGGGTGTCTGTTAAAAGCTGCTCCATATACAAAATGGTATCCATTCCGTTAAATGTGCTGTTATAAGGTATGAAGGTAACATTGTTCAGGGGAACCCCTGCGCTCTCTCGCATGGAGTTGTTGCTGGTAATAGATAAACTGCCCAGCGACATCCCGTGGAACGCACCCATAAAAGCAAAAATACCATTTCTGTTTTTCACCTTGCGTGCAAGTTTCAGTGCTGCTTCCACTGCATTGGTTCCGGTCGGTCCGCAAAATTGCAGCTTATAATTCAAGCCCTTGGGCTGGAGAATACGCTCTGAAAAAGACTCCATAAACTCTTGCTTGGCCGTCGTGTACATATCCAGACCATGCATAATCCGATCGGAAGTTAAATAATCCAATATCCGGTTTTTCATAAAATCATTATTGTGCCCATAGTTCAAAGCCCCTGCACCGGCAAAAAAGTCAATGTAACCCTTGCCTGCCTCCGTGTACAGTACATCGTTTTTAGCTTTGTTGAAAACAACTGGAAAACTTCTGCAATAGGATCTTACATTGGACTCCAGCACTTCGAATGTGTTCATGATCTCTCGTCCTCCCGCTGACCTGATTTTAAAAAATACAAGCATGGAAAGCAAAAAAATGTAAATATGTAATCTAAAAGAGTAGACAGTCTGAATTCACAATGGGATATCCACACCAAAGAATCATGAGTATGATCGCAAGAACAATTAAAGTACGAAAATTAAATACAGAGATAGCACATTGAGAGTAAGTTAGTAGAAGATTAAATAGTGGGTTTTTCTCTAAGAGGCCTATCAGAGGATGTCAACTCCTATGTAATAAAATACCATAATTTTCATTTAAGTCAATGCATGTTTCTGAGGTGTTTTGTTAATTTTTTGTAATTTATCATCAACGACTTGTAGTATATTGTTATAAGAAAGCGAAAAATGTCGTATTATAGAAATAAATCTCAAAAATAGTACATTCCCATATCAAATAGATATACATCTGGACTATTTGTCCACAGGATTGCCACAACAAGCCTGATCTTTTGACAGACTGTCCAAAGGAGTTTACTCTATCAACAGGACCTGCCAAAAACTTGTTGTAAACATTGCAGCTATCCTAACTATTTGGCTCGAATTTGATAGAAAGATAAGGAAATATGATCATGGCTAATGTTTTAATTATTGAAGATGACAATATGCTGGGAGATACCCTTTCCTTGTATTTAACAGGAGAAGACTACAACGTTACTCGAGTGGAACAAGCGTCTGAGGGTATAGCTAGGCTTGAGATCGTACAGCCCGATATTATTTTGCTGGATCTGTTGCTTCCAGATTTGGATGGAATGAATCCCTGCCCACTGATACGCAAGCATACGGACGTGCCCATCATCGTGATTTCTACAGAAAACAACATATCAGAGCGCATTCGTACACTTACGTTGGGAGCAGATGATTACATTTGCAAGCCTTTTAGTATGCAAGAGCTAAAAGCACGGATAGAGGCTCTTTTCCGTCGTATTGAAATCACACGCTTGCAAGGAAGAGGCAGAGCACCTGAACCTGAAACGGGCATTACTTTGGATCTAGCGAAAAGAATGATTACCGTTAACGGACAGAATGTGGAGACAACATATTCAGAATTTGAGCTCATGAAGCTTTTTTATTTGAACCGGGGAATTGTATTCAGCAGGTATGCTTTGATTCAAGCTCTCCGTGGCACAGACTCCTTTATTAATGAGAGGGCTGTGGACGTACATATTAACCATTTACGCAGAAAAATTGAAAAAGACCCTAAGAAACCGCAATTGATCAAGACCATCTGGGGAATCGGCTACAAATTTATGCAATAATACGGTCAGCTCCAGGGAAGTGATGACTTAATCTGATTAATCTCCTTCTGAACCGTACTGAGTTGCTCTTTCCAGTCCGGATACAGTTCACCTGTTGAGGTTTCATTGCTGCGCTTCAATGCCTTTTCCAGGTCTATCACCTTTGCCAGCAGCTCTGGCGCGCATAGATTCCCCGTTCCTCCCTTAAGCGAGTGGATTAATCGAAGAGCAGAAGATAACTGCCCATTGCCCATTTTTTTCAGTACTCTCTTATCAAGATGCTGGTATTCTTGAATCCATTTATAAAGGGCAAATTGAAAAATGTACACCTTGCCATCCATAGCGGCTATCGCCTGATCTGCGTGAATACCATGTAAATCTTGCAGCCATGCTAAGTTAATCCAACTAGTTAACACTCTAGCAGCGGTCAGTTCATGGATAGGCTTGAGAAGCACGGCATTAATACCGGCACGAAGACAAACTTCCTGTTCATGCTGCACAGCATCAGCGGTAAAAGCGATAATGGGAAGCCTGTTAAAAGCTTTGTTTCTCCGAATATGTCTCGCCGTCTCAAAACCATCCATCTCTGGCATATGCAGATCAAGCAACACCATATCCCAGTAACGCAGTTCCAGTAACGCTATTAGTTCTCTTCCGTTCGTGACCATCGTTACCTCAAAGTTACGCTCTGCTAAAAACTCGGTAATCACCACCTGGTTAATTTCGTTATCCTCTGCTATGAGAATTTGATACTTCTGTGTTGTATCCCCCATCTCATTGCGGGAACTCATGGTCACATGAGTCTCCAGAGTATTACCATCTACAGGCACTGACTGTTCCTTCTTCCAGCAGAGAACCTCCAGCAGAGCGTTCCGGGTAACAGGCTTGGACAAAAAGGCATCGATCCTATGATCCATGTCCCCAGCAGCTATGGTTTCCATCTGAAACACGGTTGTAAGTCCAATGATCTGAGTTATCTGCCTATCCAGCATTTGAAGCCATTGCCTCCGGGAGTCTAGTTCTCTAAAACCTTCCATCCCCATATCAATGATAACAAAATCAAAATGCTCACCCTTTTGAAAAGCGTCCATACTTTCTTGGAAGGATGAAATAGTGAATGGTTTTAGCCCCAAATCTTGCAGTAATTCGTTCAAACTGTACCTCACCAGTTCATGCTGCGCAACAATTAAGGCTTTGCCTTTGATTTGTTTTTCTATTCGTGTGCTTCCCGCATTCAATTCCCCGGTATCCAACTCGACATTAAAGTAAAATTGACTGTACTCTCCTAATCGGCTTTTCACTTCTACTTTCCCGCCCATAGCTTCAGCCAAATGCTTGCTGATGGCCAAACCCAGCCCAGAGCCCCCATATCTGCGGCTGGTTGAGGTACTCGCCTGGATAAAAGGGACGAATAGCTTGTCCATACACGTCTCGGAAATTCCTATTCCCGTATCTTCTACCATAAAAGAAACGCCTACTCGTCCGCCCTGCTGACTGAGCATTTTCACCTGTAACAATACATGTCCCTGATCCGTAAACTTGATAGCGTTAGTCAGAAGATTTGAAAGCACCTGCTCCATTCGAAGCGGATCTCCCTTAAACCTTTTCGGTAACGCCAGGTCCGTTATAAATACGATCTCTATTTCCTTACCTTCCAGCAAAGTTCCAACGGTATCTGCGAGATGCCGAAGCATTTTTTCCGGCTCAAATTCTACCTTTTCCAGTTCCAGACTGCCGGCTTCCATTTTGGAAAAATCCAATACGTTACTGAGCATGGATGAAAGGGTACGCGAGGAGGCAAGAAGCTTGTGGAGGTAATCTCTTTGAACGGCAGTCAGTTCAGTCTTATTCAATAGCTTTGACAGACCGATGATTCCATTCAGCGGGGTGCGGATTTCGTGACTCATATGAGCCAAAAAAATGCTTTTCGCATGGTTAGCCTCGTCCATCTCCATTCTCTTCTGCTCGGAGGCTTTATACTCTGTAATATCCAACACGTGACCGATAACATACCTAGTAATCCAGTCCTCCTTAACCGGATGTAAGGTAATGAGAGCCGAATATTCCCAAAACTCCAATTCAAATACGGTTCGATCACCTAACCAGGCTTGCTTGTAGTATTGACTAAGCTGCTCCATCGTTTCAGAGGAAAGCTCCAATATGTCCCCGAGACGCTTCACATGCTCCCTTTTGTTGTAGTTGACTTGCAGATTCAGACCTAGGCGCTCCAGCAATTCCCCTTCAAGCAGCTTATAATAAAATTCATCACCACTTTTCTCCAGCCTGAAGGTAAAACCCGGTTGGACCCGAAGTAAATTCAGCAGATCACGGTCTTTGTTTAACAAACGTTGTCCATATGTATACTTAGCGGTCATTAAAGTGTGCACAAACAAAGTCATGAACATTAGACCAATCCCTAGCTCCAGCAAGCAGGTCAGCAGTGTTTTATCACTTATACCAATACATAAGAGCAGAATTCCTGCCACTCCATAAAATACACCTGTGATCGTCTGACGAACAAGCTGACGCTGAAAAATCAAAACTAACAATAATATCACGATAGCACATAGCATTAAATCTCGAACCAAGTGTTCACCCCCTTATAATCTTCCATGTTTTGTACAATAAATCGAAAATATAAAAAAACTCAGGACAGATTCCTTATGCCATAAGGCTTAAAGAACTGTCCCGAGCATTCATTGTACTATAGATTCCATAGGGTTCAAGCTCGTTTTAATATTTGAAACGACTGATCATCACCTTCAAATCAGTAGCCATGGTTGAAAGCAACTGTGCAGAAGCTGATATTTCCTCCATGGAAGCCAGCTGCTCTTGTGAGGAGGCGGCAACTTCCTCCGATGTGGCGGCATTACCGGTTGCAATCGTCGCCAGTTCGTTGGCTGTCGCTGCTATCTCTTGTACACTGGCTGATATTTGCTGTGCAATCGCAGCGACCTCCTCTACCTGAGGTGTTGTCTCTCGAATGCCTTCCATCGCATGACCCAACTTGACAATGGTTGCTTTGGAAATCTGCAGTCCATCCTGCACCTCAGTCGTAACCCTGTCCATCGTCTTCACTGTTGTTTCGGTTTCATGCTGAATTTCGGCAATCAAGGTGGCAATCTGTGTGGCGGATGTCTGAGACTGCTCTGCCAGCTTGCGCACCTCATCAGCAACGACGGCAAAGCCTTTTCCATGATCACCCGCTCTGGCTGCCTCAATAGCTGCATTCAATGCCAGCAGGTTTGTCTGATTGGAGATATCGCCGATAACCTTCGTAATTTCACCGATTTCATGAGAGCGGGCTTGCAAGGTTTGAATCATCTGGTTGGAACGCTCTACTGATTGATGAATGGAATTCATTTGCTCACCTGTCTGCTCAACAGACTTTCGTCCTTCCTCGGCTTGCAAGGCAGATCGTTTGGCCAAATCGGCTACCGAAATCGAGCGTTCAGCGATTTGGGTGATCCCCTGTGCAATTTCAGCGAGGGCCACAGAATTATTTTCCAGCCCTGTAGTCTGTTTCTCTGCACCACTGGCTATTTCTTGCACAGCCTGGGACACCTGCTCACTTGCAGCACTGGTTTGTTCCGCGCTTATTGTCAGTTCATTCGAAGAAATTGCGACATGTTCTGCACTGTTCCCTACGTTCTGAATGACAGATCGCAAGTTATTCTGCATATTTTGAAAAGCCACTCCTAATTCTCCGATCTCGTCCTCGCTCTTTACTTGAATGTCCTGTGTCAGATCTCCGGCGCTCACATTTACCGCTTGTTCTTTTAACTTTAAAATCGGTTTGATGATGGAACGGATCAGGAAATAAACGATGAAAATACCAATCACAAGACAACCGACGATGGTTAGTAAAGTGCTGATCAAAATCGGTCCTGCTGCCTCATCGACTTCAGACAAATATAGCGTTCCGCCTATCTTCCAGCCAGTTAGCTTGTTAGTCGCATAGTTCATATATTTGGGCTGTCCTTCATACTCATACTCGTATTCACCAGTATCGCTCTGAAACATGCGTGATTCAATATCTGTAATTTTGGTGCCTGCTTCCTTCGTCGGATGTACAATGTAAGTATGGTTGCTGTCCAGCAATATAGCATAACCCTCATGACCTACTTTAATATTGTTCAACGTCTCTTTAATACCACTTATTTTCAGGTCAATGCCAATAACACCCGATCCATCTGACGTTGCCTTGGACACCGTAACCGTCATTTGCTTCGAGCTTGCCGAAAGATAGGGAGAACTAATCGCTGTCTTTGCTTGCTCCTTTATCGCTTTATCGTACCAAGGTCTGACTCGTGGGTCATAATTATCCGGTAATTGCTTCTGTGGATAGGTTGTAAATTTACCGTCCTTCGTACCATAAGAGATGGATTCTGCTTCAGGATGAAGTGCAGCATATTGCTTGAAAAACTCTTCCAGTTTGGCCTCTTGTTCCTCCGTCTCTACCCGATTGCCTTTTAGTCTTTCTGCAAAATATTCTGCGTCATGTACCTTGGGTTCAATAGTACTATCAATAATAAAATTAGTGCGGATGATAGCCTGCTCGGCACTTTCTTCAATCTGTTTTCGAATCTGCTGACTCGCGCTTATAAACGACAAAGCCCCCACGATCATGGACGGTAAAATCAGAAATGCAATAAAGGCGACCATTAGCTTCGTTTTAAAATTTTTGCTGAGCACCCTTGCGACTAGCCGCTTTTTCCCCGATAACTTCTTCATTAATAAACATCTCCATTTCACTACCTGGATTTCCTAACCTATGGCGAACCTCTTCGTTTGCCGATGACGACAATCACCCGACAGACTCACTTTCACATTTTTCACATCTGCTGCTAAAACGCTTGGACATAAAAGATATAAACACGCTAGTTAAATAGGTATATGTACTTATTTTCGAATACAGCAAGGCTGGTCGGAACCGGTTCTTTGATATAATATACCTAAAAAATATTAAAAAAAATGCGTAGCATATGTTAAGAAAATATTAGTTTCATCTCACTATACCTACCTCTTAATATGAAAATAATCCCCTTGAGGGTAGCAAACATAGAGTCATTTTCGAAAATCACCTTATGCTTACTACCCCCGAGGGGATTAGGTTTGATCGCTTTATTCAGTTCAATCCAACAACACCTTCAGATCTTCAAGCCTGGTAACAGGTGCCTGACAGGTAAAATGCTCACACACGTATACAGCTGGTTTGCCTTCCACAAGATTGTAATCACGGATATAGGAAACTGTCTCTGCAATCTCCGACTGTCCTTCATCCTTCAGAATAACGACCGTATTCGGCCTGAACCCCGCTCGAATCGCCTGAATGAACTGTACGGTCTGTGGATCGTCCCTATGACCTACAATCACAATCTCTTTTGTCGTTCCTGTTGCATACAACAACGCGCTGAGCAAGGCTGAGCAGCCTGACGGGTAATGAGCAACCATGCCGCCAAAAGCCTTAAACTGCTTGGCTGCATAATTCTCCAATCGGGATTCACCCGTTAGCCGTGCAAGCCGCACAAAATTATGAGCCGCAATGCTGTTACCCGACGGAATCGCACCGTCATAGATTTCTTTAGGCTTGGCAATTAGCTGCTCACTATCTGACCCATAAAAGAATAATCCGTCCCGTTCCTCATCCCAGAATAAGTCGATCATATTTTGATTGAGCGTCAACGCCCGTTGCAGATACTCTATATCGAAGGTCGCCTGGTACAGCTCGATCAAGCCCCACACATAAAATGCATAATCATCTACATAACCGGGATAAGCTGCTTCTCCGTCCCGATAACGTGCCAACAGCCGTCCATTCTCCTGTCTCAAATGGTTCCACAAAAACGTCTCAGCCTTCCGAGCTTGCTCTGTATATCTTGTGTCTCCAAAAGCTTGTCCCGCCTTCGCAAGAGCAGCAATCATCAACCCGTTCCACGAGGTCAAAATCTTGTCATCCTTATGAGGATGAACCCGCTGCTTTCTGGCAGCAAACAGCTTGGCGCGTAGCTCACTAACCCGCTGCTCCAGTTCCTGCTCAGTCAAGTCATGCTTGATCCGATAGGCTTCCAGATTGATATCAATCAGGTTTGGAATGTTGTGGCCTTCAAAATTGCCGTAAGGTGTAATCCCATACAAATCGTTGAAAAAGGCGGCATCCTCATCGCCTAGTATAGCCCTTACCTCAGAGTGGTCCCAGACATAGAATCTCCCCTCTTCTCCTTCGGAATCCGCATCCTCCGCCGAATAAAAGGCACCCCCTGCATCCGTCATGTCTCTTGCGATATATGTAAAGATTTGTTCTGTAATCCGTCGGTACAGTTCCTTGCCTGTCACCTGCCAAGCTTCTGTATACGCGATGGCCAACAGAGCATTGTCATACAGCATTTTTTCAAAATGCGGCACCAACCATTTCTCGTCCACGGAGTATCGTGAGAACCCCATGCCTACGTGGTCGTAGATTCCGCCACGGGACATCGCATCTAGCGTTTTCTCTGCCATTTCCAGTGCCTGTTGATTCCCCGTATGCTGTGCATATCGCAGCAGAAAAGACAGGTTATGCGGAGAAGGAAACTTAGGAGCTTCCCCGAAGCCGCCATATTCCTTATCGAAGGTGTGGCTGTATTCATGGAAAGCTTTATTCAAGCTCTGTTCATCCAGTTCACCGCGATAACCTGCAAGCAAGTCCTGCCGCTCATGCTCGGTAAGCACCTGCTCACTCAGCTCCACCAGCTCTTCGGGCTGTTCTTTCCACCGGGCGCCCACCTTGTTCAGCAGCTCCAACAGTCCGACACGGCCATACTTTTGCTCCTTGGGCAAATACGTCCCCGCAAAAAAAGGCTTCTGATCCGGCGTCATCAATATTGTCAGTGGCCAGCCTCCATGCCCTGTCATCGTCTGGCAGATGGACATATAGATATGATCCACATCTGGACGTTCTTCACGATCCACCTTAATGGATACGTAATCCCTGTCTAATAGCTCAGCCACTTCTTCATCCTCGAAAGATTCTCTCCCCATTACATGGCACCAATGGCAAGTGGAATAGCCAACAGATAGGAAAATAGGCTTGTTATCACGTTTAGCAATTTCAAAAGCCTCATCTGACCAAGGGAACCAATTTACCGGATTGTGAGCATGCTGTAGCAAATACGGTGATTTTTCCTTGGATAGTCTATTCGGTTTGCTGCTCGTTGTCATGGGACATCACCACTTCCGTAGTTGGATTTTATGCTTGGTACTATTTTACCCTAAATGGGTGGTAAAAGTCGGAAGAGGTGAAAAAAAGATGATATCAGATTAGAATTACTACATTGTTAAGAAGTATCAATGACTCTCAACCGTATCTATCCATAAATTGTTTATTCAGATCATAAGTAGGTATGAATAAACACTGAAGCACTGATGGATATTCTTCATCAGTGCTTTATTTACTGCAATCGTACCTTATTAGCGTTTAGCATTATACTCATTAGAATTTATATCAAAGATGTCCAGCGCTTTCAGTAAGGCGTATTCACTTGTTCTGGCCCCTTCTTTTGAAAAATGTGCATCCGGAAACGCAGGAGACATATGATGGTACCCGGGATAGACATGTAATTCCACTAAGACTCCATCAAAAGCCAGTTGTTTTGCAAAAACCAAGGCTTCATCAATGAATAAATCAATGGTACCTATATTTATATAAGTCGGTGGTAACCCGGCCAATGACTTAGCACGGGCCGGCGCATAATACTCATTTACCTCCTCTTGACCCGGTTCTTTCCCCAATACAGATTTCCAGCCCAAATAATTACTTTGTTTTGTCCATATAAACTCTCCTGCGTATGGATGCTCTGGTGCGGTACTTGTGCGATCGTCTAGCATTGGCCTCATCAATCTTAGATGATGGATTTCGAATTCCTTCTGATCACGAATGTACAAGGCTAGGCCAGCCGCCAGACCGCCGCCAGCGCTGCTGCCCCCTACGGCAACTTTCTGAGTATCTATCCCTAACTCTTCCGCATGTTCAATACACCATTTTAGGCCCGAATAACAATCCTGTAACTGACTTGGCTGCACATGCTCTGGTGCTAGGCGATAGTACACGGATACACAACAGAAACCATGTTGTGCAGCAAGAGATGCATTAGCAGGACGATCCACGATTGGACTTCCTAAGACCATCCCGCCTCCGTGTATCGAATAATATAGAGGCATCTTATGATGCTTTGAATGTTTGGGCTTAATAATTTCTATTTGAATATCTGGACCACTAAAATAACTTGGCACAACCTTTTTTTCTAATGTAATAGGGAACATCTGCGTTACATCTATTTGTTGCATCATTTGAGATTGATTTTTACGTGCTTCCATTAGTGTAGATTCGGTAAGATCGGTTGTTGGTATTAAATCAACTGCACTGATAATTTCCGGATCAATCAGATGTCTACTTCTACTTTTTTGCTCTCCCATAGTAATTGTTTCCTCACTTTCTTATTTTAAAGACAATGAATCAATACATTTTTCCCTTTAATTGTTGCTGTTGTTTATATTCATATTTTAAAGATTAAAATAAGCTTAATAAATGAAAACAACGATTTAGAATCATTTTTGGCATAAAAACAATAATGAAAAAATGAAGTACAGCCTTTGAAATAGAATGGGTCTGTTGGATCATCGGGGAGGGTGAACGGAATTTTGGGATCAAGAACGGTATGTAAAATAGCTCAAGAGAGAAAATGAAATGCGAACACATATCAAACCTTTTGCCAAACAAAAAGACGTGAACGGATTGATTTTTCACCACGATCATCCGGTCACGCCCTAAGCTCACCATGTTATGAGGCCAAAATTAAATTCATTGACGCGAGTATAGCACCACGCCACTTTGCAAACTAGGTATTTTTATGTGAATACACAATTTTCTTAATGGTTTCGGTAGAGAGGAAAAACTCCGTAGCTAATTGCTCGATACTGCTGCTATTTTGAAAAGCATTTCTGATTGCAGCATTTCGCTGTTCAAGCAACCTTCTCCCGCCACTCAAACTTCCCCAATCCATATATTCCGTTTTTGGCTTAGGAATATACAGCGTCTCTCCTTGAACATATTTTTGGATTTCCATAATTAGTTTTTGAGGTAAAACTTTTGTAGCATTCGTATATCTCAATTTTGCTCGCCCCTTATTTTGATTCTTTAAAATAAGGTGCAAAGCCAAAAATATTAAAAAAGCTTGTAGCGTTAAAAATTGTTTCGCCCCATACAAAGTAACGCTTTCCTAATAATTGGCTTTGCATGAGTGTAAGAAGTCACAGACAATCCCAATAGATTCTCCATCAGTAGGCACCCCCTTTTACTTCGCAAGTATAGCATAACTTCTGCTCACCTGGGACCAGCTAAATGATATCAGTACAATCAAACCATTAAAATTGAGCTGATAAATAACTGATCTTCATTCGTTTATGAGGTGTTGCCGGGACTTTTGTTTGCCCGACTCTTGTTATTCGCAAGCCGATGTTTTATATTGACATAAGAGTAGGTCAAAAATAAAAGAGGTGAACGGACGAGATGTCTCCACGTACGAAGGAACAAAACGAAGAGATCCGGCTGCGGCGTCTGGCGCAAATCCGAAAAGCCGCTGCCGATGTTTTTTTAAATAAAGGGCCTTTACTGGAAATCCGCGATGTGGCCGTGCAGGCGGGACTCGGCTATGGCACGGTATACCATTATTACAGCAATAAGGGCAATTTGCTCCACGATCTGCTGTGGGACGCGTTGGAGCGGGCCGGGGGATGGCTGGAGGCCCCGCGCGCTTCGGCTTCGGGGGAGACGCCGGCGGGCGGGCATTTCGGCTTGGTTGCTGCGGCGGACACCGGGAACTCGGCTGCCGCGGATTCCCAAAGCAGCAGCCGCGAAACAGCCGCTTCCACAGAGCTTGGCTCCGTCGCCGTCGCCGGCATTCGACTGCTGCAGCTTTGGGCGGAGGACCACGCCTTGTACCTGCTGCATAAGCTGGCCGGTGAGGGCTTTGCCTCGCTGCCTGAAGCGCGCTCTGCCCCACTCTCGGCTGCCTTTCGCCGGGAGGTGCTCGCGCCGCTTGCCGCGCTACTGGAAACCGGTCGTACGGCGGACGGGGCTGCCGCTTCCGGCGGAAACGCGGCTGAGCCACCGTATCGGCTACAGCGCGCGGAAATGCTGCTGGCCGCCTTGGTCGGCTGCGCGTCGCTTTCGCTTCGCCGCGGAAAGCTGCACGAAGAGGCCGAAGATATCGTCCGGTTTTTAAAATTATAGAATTGATAAGGAGCGAATAGACAAAAATGATCATTTTAAAATCACCTAGGGAAATCGAAGAGATGAAGCCGGCGAGCCAAATCGTTGCGGACTGCTACCGCGAGGTGGCCAAACTGATCGAGCCTGGGATCACCACCCGGGAAATCAATGACTTTGTTGCCAGACACATCATTAAGCTGGGTGGCAAGCAGTTTACGAAAGGGTACAACGGTTTCCCCGCCGAAACCTGCATTTCGGTCAACGATGTGGTGGCCCACGGCATTCCTTCGAACCGGGCGCTTATGGACGGCGACTTGCTGAAGCTCGACATCGTCGTGGAATACGGTGGATGGTTTGGCGATTCGTGCTGGTGCTATGCGGTGGGCAATATCCGGCCGGAAGCGCAAAAATTAATGAAGGTGACAAAGGAATGCTTGGATATGGGGATCGCCCGGGCACTCCCGGGGGGCCGGCTCGGCGACATAACGTCGGCGATTCAACAACATGCGGAAGCGAACGGGTATTCAGTCGTACGCGATCTGCTGGCACATGGGATCGGGCGGAGCCTGCACGAGGAGCCGAGCTACGAGCATATCGGCGTAGCCGGCAAAGGCATTCGGTTAAAGGAAGGCATGGTGTTTACGATTGAACCGATGCTCAACGAAGGTACGTTCCGTATCACGATCGACGACGATCAGTGGACGGCGAGAACGGCCGACGGCAAGTTGTCGGCGCAATATGAGCATACGATCGCAGTTACTGCGGACGGACCACTGATTTTAACGGCCCAGCGAGAATAGAGGAGAACGGGCGGCAATGGGTCATTTTAGGAAATAAGTCGCCAACCCGCCCTCCTTGGCCTGACGAAAGTTCGTAATCCGAAACGCGAAAAAGCGCTGGTTCCAGCTTGGGACCAGCGCTTTTTTTATATAGTTTGTAACTTTACCGATTTACGAAAAACCACGTTGTTATACGGTTTTTTATTATGCCTTTGGTATCGTGTTACGGATTTACACTCTCTGCTTTGCTAGCCTGTCTTGCGTGTATTTTTTTCATTGCAAATCTTGCTATTGGCTGAGCGACCAATAGCTCAATCCAAAATGCTACACCAAAATTTCTAAACCAACTGTAAAAGAAGTTCTGAAAAGGTTCTAGGCTTATTTGTTTCGTACCAACCCAAGTTCCTATAATGGTTAGAAGCATAGATAAGACTGTAACATTCAATAAAGTATTCAATAAAACTCTAGCATTAAATCCATCTGTTTGTCCTACGAATTTGGGTATCACTTTACCCACTAACGGTCCTGCAACCAATCTTACTAACAAAACAACGATAATCCACATAAACGGAATAATCTTTAGCGTTTCTAAATAGTTTTCTTTACTAAAGCCTCGTTCCAATCCCATAATAATGGGGGCGATCGTGTTTACTGAAATAATTGAAATAATCAATAAAAATAATATACCTTCTTTTGCGTTTTGAGGCAGTCTTTCTTCCTTATACATATTGTTTCCCTCCGAAATAAAAATATTTCAGATGGTAGACGTATCATGCGACATATATTTTTGGTCATTAAAACTAGTACCAATATCTCTACACACTGATCTAACAATTATAACAACTTTTTTCAAACAAATAAAAGGGTTTTCTAAGTTTATCAAGGTGACATTCGTTAACTGTGACGATCCTTGGATTGTCGCTACAAGACAAGAGTAGCAAGAGAATGAACTCTAGGCTACATGGTCGTGCTAATAATGTAAAATATAATCAAGTATAAAACTGATAAAGGAGTATATGAACCAGATGAACAATTTTCTAAATGAATTTGAGGAAAGATTTAGGGCAGGATTTTTGGATGATCTTAAAAGCATACTGGAAGAAGTGAAGAATGAGCAGGTTTACGCTTGTGCTTTTGGCACAGACAGCGATTTTATCACCTTGTTTCTTGCTGTTAATACGGAGGAATCACTTGTTTTAATCAATTCGGCGAATCCAAAGAAGATATTATTTTTTTCGTGTCCATGACGGATGATGATATGGCCGAGGAACTGGAAAATCAGTCCGTAATTCAGATGACAAACGCCAAATTAGTTGATGGCTTCTTGCATCGTTATCAATAAAAGTGCGTTTGGAATATTACACTCATTTCGTTTAGGTAGGTTGCTTTGCTAGACAAATTCGCAATGTGCTTGTCCTATGTATCGCTAGTACCCTCTTGATCTACACGGGGTAGTACTAGCGAAGCTGACACTACCCCCGGGGTTCTTATCTTCTATCAAATTTTCTAATTCACCTACTTGACATTCCTCTTCCTCTATCTTGTTTCATTAGAAACAAACAACCACTATGATCAGCCCCGTATTTCTCTTCGCAAACTACGCCGCTATCATACTCATGGTATGGGAATCCGTTTGTTTTACTAACGCGAGACTCCGGTGCAGCTTATGATTGACGATTCCGATCACCACGTCCGGCTCCATTTCATCCTGATGGGAGAGCATAACCATTGCTGCAATATCTCCCATCTGATATGCCGCCGTCAACGCCCTTAGAAAAGTCTTCGAGTTTTCACTTTCCGGTAAGGATAACTCTCCTTTGAGGAGATCCTCCTTGACTGCTTCAAGCGATTTTCGTGCCCGGTGGAGTGCAACTTTTACCGCTCCCTCCGTTGTTTCGAGCATGTCGGATGTCTCGCTAATCGAATATCCAAACACATCTCGCAGCAAAAAAACAGTTCTCTGAAGCGGAGATAAATGTTTCATTAAGGACTGCAACGCTATCTCGATTTCAAAAGATCCATGATCCGGTACAGTTACTTTCGCTTGTTCCCTATTCAATATTCGAGTGTAGACTGCTTTTCTCCGTATATCATCAATCCAGGTGTTCTTAGCAATTCGTAGCAAAAGCGCTTTGGGGTTTGTATGCTCGAAGCTATTTAACTTACCTAATGCTTTTATCCAAGTGTCCTGAGCCAGTTCTTCCGCATCCCAATTTGATTTCGTAAGCGACAGACAGTAACGTTTCAGGACCGCCTGTAATTCCTCCAAGTTCTCGATGTTTATTGTATTATCTGTCATTTGTATAGAATCATCTATGCGCATAGGTCCTCTCCTCCACAGTCTTATTCTGCCCTTTCCTAGAGCAAAGCCATTTGTTACCTCCAATGTAAACGAACAAGTGGTTGTAAAAGTTACACCATTTACGCAAATCGTTTTCCCATTGAAACCTCCGTATCTTTTTACGGCCTCGGTTCGTTTACAAGGAGAAATCAACTGAAAACGGGAAATTGGGGGTATCAAAATGAGTGCTTATGTTCCTTATGTTGTTGAGCAAACCGCTCAAGGTGAAAGATCGTACGATATCTATTCCAGACTCTTAAAGGATCGTATTGTGTTTGTCGGGGCAGCCATCGATGATCATTTGGCTAACAGTATTATTGCTCAATTATTGTTCCTGGCGGCAGAAGATCCGGAAAAAGAAATTTACATGTATATCAACAGCCCGGGTGGCTCTACTTCCGCAGGATTTGCCATTTATGATACGATGCAGTACATCAAACCCGATGTACACACGATATGTACGGGATTCGCTGCTTCGTTTGGCGCGATCCTGTTGCTGGCGGGCGCCAAAGGGAAACGTTCGGCGTTGCCGAACAGTGAAATCATGATCCATCAGCCGCACGGCGGCGCACAAGGTCAGGCCAGCGATATTGCGATCAGCGCAAAACGAATTTTATGGACTCGTGAAAAGGCAACCCGTATCACAGCTGAACGGACCGGGCAACCTTTTGAAAAAGTCGAAAAAGATATGGACCGGGATTTTTACATGTCCGCTCAGGAGGCACTGGAATATGGTGTTATTGATCAAGTGATAACTTCTTTGTAGAGTATGCCCAAAACCTAATGATCTGCAAGAACTTCAAGAAATAATACGAGGTGATATCATGTTAGCAAGCTTACAAGGCCAGGAAGTAACTATTCATTTTATAGATGGGACCCATGTATGCGAGGGGATACTGGATCAGATTGACGACAAGTTCGTTAAATACCTTACGCAATATCAGACACTTGTTATTCCTATTACATCCATTCGCACCGTATCCATTGACATTAAGGAACGGCAACGCCACAGAGTTGGATTCGCCCCTTGAACCTATTTTAGCATGGGGTGGCAATTTCATTTTACGGAGGCCCGATATTATGGAAATTTCACAGGGAGTAGAAATGCTTCAGCTAGATTTTCATGGGAATATGATTCACCCCATTCTTTTGTGGGATCAAGAAACGGCTGTTTTAATAGACACAGGATTTCCTGGGCAAATGGAAGATTTACGCGTGGCTATGGAAAAGGTAGGCGTGTCGTTTGACAAACTAAAAGTTGTGATTTTGACGCATCAAGATGTGGATCATATAGGTTGTCTTCCTGAGATTTTGCAGGAGTGTGGCCATCATATCAAAGTCTATGCACACGAACTAGATAAGCCGTATATTCAGGGGGATATCCCACTTTTAAAAGATAGTCACCTTGAGAATCCCCCGAAGGGCAAAGTGGACGATACCTTAATAGATGGTCAGGAACTGCCGTTTTGCGGCAGAATTCGCGTCATCCATACGCCTGGGCATACTCCTGGTCATATCAGCCTTTATTTAATGCAAAGTAAGACTCTTATTGCCGGGGATTCGATGTACAGTGTTAACGGGATTCTCGGGGGAATTCATGTCCCGACCACACTGAATATGGATGCAGCTTGTCTCTCATTGAAAAAGTATTTAGATCTCGACGTTGCATCCGTAGTTTGTTATCACGGGGGATTAAGTAATGTACATGTGAATGATCAGATATTAGGACTTACCCAAGGATTATAAAATTAAAGTTCCAGCAATTTACCTTTAGTGAAACGATGTTGTGATCGAGAAGATTATTTAAAATAACACTTTGTTAATTCGTGATTGAACTTTAACAAAGTGTTATTTTGCATTTCACAAAATAGATCTTCATTGTTTATTCCTGCAACCCATACTCCACGCGTGCTAACTTGTATATAGATCAGACTTTAACTGATTAAAAATATATTCTTGCATTTGATCTAAAAGAAGAATGATGTTAGTATCTTTACCATTTTTCAAAACCCACTGAATAGACGTCATTGAGTTAGCAGCATATAGTTCAGCTAAATACTCCAATGCGATCGAAGTTGAAGAATTCTGTTGCTTTAAATAATCTAAACAAGTCCGAAACAAAATTTGTTCAAATTCTTTACGTAAATCGGCGGATACTTCATGAACGGTTAACAATGTTGAAATTTCGAGCTTATTTTTAATCATATTATCGGTTACAAGTTCTATGGCGTTTGCCACCTTGCCATCTTCCGTGGAATCAAAACGCTGCTCAATTTCAACTTTAAAATCAGAAGCATACTGTTTAACTACTTTTTCTAGCAAGTCGTACTTATCCAAATAATGACTATAAAAAGTAGAACGTCCGATAAGAGCTTGATCACAGATTTTTTTGATCGTAATATCTTTAAAATGATGTTGTTGGAGTAATTCTATTAAAGCACGCTCAATAGCTATTTTTGTTTTATAAATTCTGATATCTTCATTCATTTAACCACTTGCTCCTTATGTGTAAGTTTTCGAACACTTTATATATACCGTGTAAGATATCCTACAGATTATGCGATACTAATTATTTTTTATGTAGTAACTATACTCTATAGTAAGCACATACCCAAATTGAAGGAGGACAATATATGTTTAAATCCTATGTCAATAACGAACAGTTCAATCTTCAAATTAATCGTTTTATCAATGATTATTATCAAGAAGATGATCGAGCACTAGCTGACTTGGAAAAAATGATTCCGAAATTAAACGACACCCATAGCTGGTATGAAGCTTGGCTCAATTTTGCTAAGAAACGCGAAGACAGCAAGGACTATGACTTAGCCTCAGTCTACTATCAAGCTGCAGAATTTTATCTTGCAACCACAGACCCCAATAAGGAAAAAATGTATCGAAAATATAGAGAAACATTCTATAAAGGCTTTCATGATTTTGATTATGAATCCTACAAGATTCCCTATGAAGACTCGTATCTTCCTGCTGTAAAATTATTGGCGCCTGGAGCTACGAAAACATTACTTGTCTTTGGTGGGTATGATTCTTATATGGAAGAGATGCTTAAAATGATGAAATTCATAAAGGGAATTAATTACAATATTATTGTATTCGATGGCCCTGGCCAAGGAACTGCATTAAAAAACGGCCTAAAATTCATTCATAACTGGGAAAAGCCCATATCAACGGTGATTGATTATTTCAAATTAGATCGTGTAAGTCTCGTAGGTGCTTCTTGGGGAGGATATTTAGCAATGCGTGCGGCAGCCTTCGAAAAGAGAATCGATAAAGTAGTTGCTTTTAACATTTTTTATTGTGGCTTAGATGCCTTAAAAATGGGGATGCCAGAAGATACTTACCAGAGCATGATGCAACTCGTTGATCGTAATGAAGTAGACCAAGTGAATACATTATTCGAACAGATGATGACTCACAATATTGATTTGCATTGGAAGATTACCAAAGGGATGGAAAACACCGGTGAAGCAACGCCTTTTGACCTCATTAAAAATTTTGAAAAGCACACAATGCAAGGCATTGGAGCATTCATTAATCAAGATGTTCTTTTATTAGCTGGAGAAGATGATCAATACGTACCTATTAGCCGACTCGCACAAATCCAACAAGAATTAATCAATGCTGCGTCCATTACAACCAAGGTATTTACTAAAGAAACGGGCGGTGAGCAACATTGCCAAGCAGGTCACAGAGAGTTAGCATTTAATGAAATGAAGAAGTTCCTATAACAACTGTAAATATATATTTTTTTTATGCGCAACATGCCCATCAAAATCGTAGTTCCATAGCTTCAATCGTTGTTATCCAATTGGCAAGTAAAAACCGACTCCAATTATGGAGTCGGTTTAGTCCATTCATTTTCCCCTGTTATCTCAATGGAGAAGTCCGTAATTTCCTCTGAGCTTTTCAATTCATGCGGCCTAGCAAGGTTAGATTTTCGAACCGAAGAACCTTGAAGGAGCGCAAGAAACGAACTTAGATCCACAGCTTCAAACCCTCTTGTTTGTCACTGCAAGTTTAAATAATCAAAATCAACAAAACCACCCGTTGATTTAGTAGCATAATTGAACAAAGCAAAACGGTATCCCATAAAGTGAGGGATTGTATATGACATCTGAAGTGTGTTGCCTATAGCCGTCCAATTTGTGCCGTCAAGACTGTAGTAGAAATATGCTTTATCCATCTGATTTGTAAAATCACATATAAGCTTAAGATATACTCTGTTCTGGGTGAAAGGGACACTTGCCACTTCAGTCATTGCTCCAGAGCTGGCATTCACCATAACAATGGATTTGGAGGTCCCGTTCATCTTTATGCCTACAAATCCATAATTATCCTGAAAAGCTGCAAGACCGGAATAGTCTCCGTCCTTCATCCCGCTTGTTTCCATTGCAATGATTCCTGTACTTTTCGGTCCAAATGTCCTTTGGGTAAGCGTATTTCTGGCATCCAGAATACTTTTACTCACCTTCCCTGTAGTCATTCTCATAAATCCAGGACGCTGTGTAAGGGACCAATGAGTATTGTCAGGATTGTGGTTCCATTGCCACTCCTTTTTAAGAGTCGCTTCAGAAGACGAGGTTCCTGTAAACGAAACATCGTCCACATAGAAATTCATCAAATCATTTGTTGGGTCTGGGGTAGAACTGTAGGGTGTCTCAATGAAAATAAACGTTTGTGAGAGGTCGGCACCTGCCGGAAGTGTATATGTTCCTTGAATTGTGCCCCATTGGCCCTTGGTTAGCGTGGTAGACCCAAGAATCGATATACCTGTGTAACTTGGACCATTCTGAATACCAAAATTAAATTGCTTAGTGGCAGGACCTTCAGTGTATTTAACCTTTGCAGAAAAATTATACATTCCGCCGGCTGTTACTTTTCCGGTAATTACTTGTTTTGGACCAGCAGCTGTTTGTTGTCTACCGCTGACAAACAAGCTTTTTGAGCCGATGTAATAGTCTGTAGTGGTTGCTGCAACAATTGCAGTGTTATTATTCGTCCACGGGCTTATGGTGGCATTTTCAAATCCACCGTTTGCAATAAGCTGACTGGAGGCTTGAGAAGATGAAAACTCATCAGACGCATAGACCTTCTTTTCGGGATAACCTTCAACAGGAACATCCATCGTAAGAGGAACCTTACCGTTAACACCGAATACCGGCCAATTATTTGACCATGTAACCGGAACAAGATACGGCATACGTCCAATTGCTCCGCTGTCTTTAAACAGCATAGCATACCAGGAGCCAGAAGGAGTATCAACAATTCCCCCCTGTGCAATGCCTGAATCATTCAATGAAACCTGACCTGTATAGGGTCCTGTCAAGCTACTTGCACGATAGGTTAATTGTGTGCGGTTGCCTCCTGATGGCCAGCATATAAGAAATATATAGTACATTCCCTTGATCTTTTGTATATGCGCCCCTTCAGCCTTGACTATGAAGCTGGACCCGGCAATATTACTGGCAGCGGAAATAATCACCTGATTAAGTCCCCCTGGCTTGATAGCCTTTGCATCTGCAGTAAGCTCAATAATGCTGATATTATCACTGCCATAAACCAAGAATACACGTCCATTATCAAACAGCAGCGATGCGTCATGATAATAGTTGCCAAGCACTGATGATGTCCATGGACCAGTTTCTATATTGCTGGTTTGATAGATGTATGTTTTGCCGGTAGAATTGGAGCCAAAGGACACATAGTAGATGCCGTTATAATATCTAAGGCTGCTTGCCCACGAGCCTTTTCCATATTCGTTCTGCCCGTTGTTAAGATTTTGTGCGTCATTGTTGGCATACGTATCGTAAACATAATTTACGATTTCCCAATTGACGAGATCATAAGATTTCATGATCGGAACTCCATGATTCATGTGCATGGTCGTGCTAGTCATATAAAAAGTATTACCTACCCTGATAACATCGTTGTCTGGAGAATCAGCATTTATAAACGGATTTGTAAAAGTAGTAGCTGCAAATACAGAAGTATTGGACATCATACTCATGAATAATGGTAAAACTAATAAAAGCACACTTATCCTCCTATACATATTAGAATCGCCCCTAATCTTTGATAGGTTCAAAAGCTTTTAGTTTTAGTTAATTAAATTGTAAATAATCCACATAGGCATCCCAAGTCCCGTTATCGGTGGTTACGATCAGTCTGACCTCTTGATTTCCGGTTACATGGGTGATATTAGACAAGGTTTGGACCGTCGGCGTAGTTCCAGTAAAGTAAAAGGAACCAACTGTGGTTCCTCCTATTTGCAAGTCTACTCTGGCGGTACTGGAGTTATTCGAAGCACCCCTGACTGAAATACTATGAGTAGAGTTGGCAAAATACTGAGTGTATGCACTATAATCATCATTGGCGTATAAAGCGACCCCATTGAAAGGAGAACTGATCTTCCCAGCGTAAGTACCCCCGAGAGTCATATCCTCAGCTTCAGCCCTTGTTCCAGTAGTATTGGGTGTAAACTGCCAGTAATCAATATTAAATAAGTTACCAGTCCCTGTTCCGGTAAACACTAAGAAAACCTTGTGGACTCCTGTTGCATTGCTTACAGTGGTTTCGACTTCCTTCCAGGTCTGTGTTTCTCCAGTAGAACTGACATTAAGAGTTCCAACCAGAGGACCCGTTGCACTGTCCAGACGTATTTCTATTTTACCGCCTGCATTGGATGCTATGTTTGCTTTAAACGTCTTGGCTCCACCGCTACCAAAGTCGGCATTTCCTACAGCGATCCAATCTCCATTGTGTACGTTTGTCACATTAAGATTATTTGTCGGTCCGCCTGATGCTTGACTCGCCTCGGTTGTAATCCCTGCATTCCACCCGATTGTTTCAGCCTCAATCCTATTGTATGGATTAAGATTGGCTATCTGAGGCACGCCTGCCATATTTCCCTGAACCTCTTGTATCGTTACATTCGTATTATGGATAAGCTTGTTAATATTAGGAGAACGATATCCTTTCCCTTCTCCCAACTGAGCCTTGCTGACAGTTTGGGAATGGTACACTACATACCATTGGTTATTAAAGTTAAACACCGAATGATGGTTATTTCCACCAACTCCGAAAAATGCTTGTGGATTTTTCAGGAAATGTCCTGTATAAGTAAAGGGTCCCATAGGACTGCTGCTCACCATGTAGCCTATTTCACCTGCTGGGTAATTTGACGGGTGTGTACCGGAGAAATTGATACAATAAGAATAATAATATTTGCCGTTATACTTATGAATTCCTGAGTCTTCAAACATGTAAGGAGCATCAATGGTTACTGCACTTCCAATAATACTGGTCATATCAGCGCCCAGTTTTAAAACTCTGGCTGTTTTAGGATTTGCAATTGAAGCTGGGTCCGAAGTATTGGGTATACCTCCACCAACATACAGATATCCTGTACCATCATCATCCACCAATACTGCCGGGTCAAAAAGCCATGTAACTCCAGACATTCCAGTTGTACTGTGTGTAACAAGAGCCTTTCCGAGTGGGTCTGTCCATGGTCCTATCGGAGTGTCTGCAGTTAGCACACCAATACCTGAGGCACCATTTGCAAAATAAAGGAAGAATTTATCCTTACCATTTATTTTTTTATGTGCAACGGCCGGTGCCCATGAGAGTGATGCCCATTTTGCAATACCTTTTCCATTATTTTTGTTATTGTATCCTGCGACCGGAATTGCACCGTGGTCTGTCCAGTTCACCATATCAGCAGAAGATATGACGAATATTTTATTTAGTTCACTAAAATCATTCTCTTTCACCGTTCCATTACTGTTATATACATATGCATCACTTGACATATAGATATAAACCCTTCCATCATAGACCAACGCATAGGGATCCGCCCCCAATTTATGGTCCATAAGAGGATTTGAATTCCCTGGAAGCTTTGCAATTGCATTGTTAGCAGCATGTACAGGTACCATTGGTAAACAACTCAGCAATAATGTAAAAGCTAATAAAAACACCAAAAATTTTTTAATCATAAACATATTACCTCCATTTATATATATCATGTCTATTAAAAGTTTACAAATTGCCTATGCATAGATTTAATTAGTAATTTTGTATCCTATTTGAAGGTTGGTGCTCCGAAACTTGGACTTGTATCATTTTCAGCAGATGTTATAGCCTCCCCTCTAAACTTGTAACCGCTTTCATTTTTCTGGATGGAGACTTGAATCAAGCCGAATTAGCCAGTTCATCATTTTTATTTTCGCTCAATAAATTTCAGTTAATGGCTTTTTATAGTTACCTTGGTTACGGTACATACAGCAAACTGCGTTGCACGGTTCCAGGCATTCTTTTGGATATCAGCGCCTTAATTCACCGATGGCAAGCCATAACAGTCGTCTTCATGCAAGATGGTGCATTCGAGCTGTTTGTGCTCAAATGTCAATCCCCAAAGTTCAAGGTGCTCAAATATAGTGTCTGGTTCATAGGCAACCCTGTATATTGACGAACTGCCGATCGTATTCCCAAATTCCCCTCCCTTCTTTATCATTTCACGTACCGTTTGAAAACTTTAACTTTAGAGTTGAACTTGAAATCTTTTACATAATTACAAAGGAATATTATGTTGTTGGTAAGCGTGGAAGCGAATTTTAGGCTACGCAGTCGGGGAAATGATATCCAGGAATATAATACCATAAACGCCACTTTGGAACAAGTGCGACAGCTTTGCAACTTGTGGAGTATGCTAATAATTCCAGGCTGTTGCGAAGCTTATATTCATGCCATTTTATGCGACTAGTTCTATCCAGAATAGCCATCAATCATGAGTTATCTTACAATTCAAACTTCAATCTATAAATAACATTTATCCCCTCTCATTAATACCCGATCCTTTTCTTTTAGTCGCCCATTTAGATATAAAAAAACTTATTTCTGCTCAGCGTTCGAGGTGAAATAAGTTTTTAACTGAGTACATTTATCCAGATGAACAGGAGACTTACCAATCGACTTCTTCAAAAAGACGGAAACGCATCTTTTTTTCAAATTCATCTAAAATTGTAAAACCAGATATTTCATCTTCATTTTCTCCAAGTTTTATCATAGTAGCTATTGCTAAGTCTCCCAACTTATAATGGCCTAACAGCTTATCTTGATGTTCCCTTTTTAAAGATAATCCATTTAATTTTTTAAATATTACCTCTGTACGAATACCTTCTTTTCCGATATGTGTCATTGCATGATATAAAACTATGGGGTTCTTTTCTTCTAGCAAATTTTCTAGCTCATCTATTGAACATTTTCCATCTTCAATTTTTTTTACTATATTCATTTTATTCCTCCTTTAAACAGATATTAATTAATATTCCAAACTGTAAATACTTGCCCCCACTTGAACAAGATCAGGAGATGCTAACTTACCAATGCATATTCCAATATTCTTCTTTTCAGCCATTGAAGTTGAAATTTGAACAGAGCTAACGCTTAATACCATTTCATTTTGATTTGCATATTAATAAGAATTTTATCACCTATCATTTTTTTTATTTCTGGGTAGGTTAAATGATCTAATCCTTTGTTTGTTCCTACTATAATTGTACCTTCATCTTTTGACTCAAAAGTTAAACTAACATCCATTATTTTTCCCATTTTAACGTTGCCCCTTTATCGTTCTTCAATATAAAGTTCTCCCTTAACATCACGTATACGTAAATCAGCATTTTTTAAACGGGTTATGGCATCCCTTAGTAGTGTAATTTTCAAGAGATGTTAAATTAGGTTTAAAGACACGCTCTCGTCCAGTAAAAAGATATTGCCTCATCAGATCCGCTAAATTAGCCTTTTTTGTTTTAAAAGTGCTGGTGCGTCAGTCTTTTTTATAAAACATCAATATAGTTTCCATATATAGCAAAACCGAGAATGGATGGTATAATGAAGGATGATTTAAAGAAATCTGTAGTGTAGTGAAGGGATGATTCATATTGATAAATCACGATAATCTTGAAGAGTATCGAGACCCGATTAATTATGATCTTGAATTTGGCGGTGAGACTAATAAATACAATTTCTATCTTGATATGGCTAGATTGAACCCAGGCGAGGTTCTGGAACTTGCATGTGGTACAGGATTGACAACCATTCATTTATCAAAATCGGGGATACATATAACAGGTGTTGATATTTCTTCATCGATGCTTGAATATGCGCGGGTTAAAGCTCAAGGTTTGCCTGTGGATTTTATTGAAGCTGATGCTCGTACATTCGATTCCGAAAAGCGTTTTTCCATGATTTATTTGACAGGAAATGCATTCCAGGCATTTTTGAGCGATGAGGATCAACGAGCCTTACTCGAAACCGTCTACAGGCACCTAGAATCAAATGGGATATTTGTTTTTGAAACACGAAACCCCTTGGGAACCGATTTATCCAACCAAGAGGAAAGCATCTGGGGAAATTTTATCGATAAAGATGGAATTAAAGTCAAGATATCTGGGACACAGTCGTATGATTCAAGTAACCAGATCATGCACTGGGTCACATTCCGTGATTGGGGATCGGAGAAAACAATTTCTCGAATTGCATGTCGCTTTACTGATAATGACACGCTTCAGCGTTTATTAACGAGCCGCGGCTTTTGTATTGAAAATCAATATTCCGACTGGGATAAAACACCGTTTACTCCTTTATCTCCTTCCATCATTACTGTTTGTCGAAAACATGGAGCCTAAAACGAATAATCCCGGAATGTTCATCCCAAGTGTTTGACGACGCGCGTAAGATATCCATGTCATTCGCATGTTTTTGAAGGAACAACAGGCTATTCAGTGATTCCCGGAAAGAAAAATCGCCGAGTCACCCTAAAATATGATCAGGACGTTTACAAAAAAAACGTTATTTGGTGGAATGCTTCTTTAATAAAGTAAAGAATTTATCGTCGTCTGGCAACTCACTATGATAAATTAGCGTGTACATTCAAGTCTTTTTTTGCCTTGGCAACCATTATGGTTTGGCTTGCCTGAGTTTGAAGACACGCCCTAATTCATAAAAAATTCTATTGTTTTCTGCCAAGAATCTGATTGACCAAAAGAATTTCCTTTTAAAGTACCACCACAAGTAAAAACGCCTCCACCCATTTTTAAGTTCAATGTTTCGCTTAAAGGTATAATAAACGGTAATGGTAATGAGTGACCTAAATCCTTATAGTCTAAAAGATTGTATTTGTATTTATAATTGTTTTTTTTTCAAAATACTCATTATTTCTACACATGCCTCGTGAGTATTCCAAATATTATCTTGATGGCCTGAAATTAGCAATAAATTTGCATTTGCATTCTCTATTTTTATTCGAGCCTCCTCTTTATTTCTTGCCCTTTCCACACTTTTTTTATATGTAGTAGTAAAACCAAAAGGTATATTCTTTTCTAAGCAATGACGCTGATGATCGTAAAAAATATCATTATCAACGGGTATAAATGGTAATGATCTCCCTTCATATGACCATGATGAAACATTTTTACCACTCATCAAACCATCCAACGCTTGAAAACAATATGCATGGGGTGCAGAAGCCACAACTTTAGAAATGAAATTATATCGCGATGCCAAAAGTAACGCCAATTCTCCGCCTTTAGATGTACCGTGTACATATATTTCATTAGCACGTGTTAATGGATTCTTTTTAAGCCAAGAGAACACCTTTTCAAAATATTCAAGGGGAATTTCCTCTAGTTTTTTAGGCAATCCCTTTTCATTGAAATATCCAACGGTTAAAACATTAAAACCTCTAGATGCCAATGGTCCTGACAAAAGCGAAAGACCACTTCGTTCACCATCAGATCCACCCAATACTACAATCGTTTTATTATTTGAGTTTTCAGAATAAAATAACTCTCCCATAAATTCATCAGTGATCTGTTGTCTTTTCACTTCCGGTAACTTGAATATACGCTCTAGTCTTATACATTCTCGATCTTGTCCATTTTCACATACTATATCAATAAATACACTATCATCTATTGAAATATTAAGAGCGATATTCCCTCCCTCACTATTAATCTTTTGTAAAGAAGTAATAAGCCCCATACTATCTATATAATCATAAGTTCCAGAATCAGGTTTGTGTTTTGATAAATCAACACTGCCATTTGAATCCGCAGTAAACCAAGCAAATGATTGATACTTTTCACTTACTGCCCATGGAAAATGCATGGTTGCAGTTATTTTCGTTTTGCCCTCTGGTGGTAACCCTGTGACACAAAAATCGATTTTTTCATCAATAAGTGCAACTCTTGGTTGTACTTGTAATTTCATCTCGTAGCCTCCAAAGAAAATATAGAACTTGAATGGAAATATTGCCTATTTTCAATTCCATCATTTAAAATGTTTTCTCCGCAAAATAAAACTATCTAAAGCTCGAATTTGTGCTCCTTGAAACCCTTCCAGGTCTTCAAATTTATAATTTACGTCTTCCTCAAAACCAACGTACTCTTCGTTGTGAGTACCATATATTCTTTTCAATAAACTCCATAACACTTCTAATTCTTCAGTTGTGAATTCATTAAAAATATCTGCCATTAGGCATATTGCTTTCTCACCACATTCCAGCATGACTCTTTTCCCTAATTCCGTGATTTCCACGTTAATGGCACGTTTGTCCCGTTTGCTTGGTGTCGTAATCAAGTATCCTTTATTCTCTAAATTGACTACAAGCTTTTGTGCACTTTGTTTGCTTGTTTCTAACTTTCTTGCAATATTAACAAGTGTCGTTTCATCCTCTGGCAAATGAGCTATTGCCAGCATGATCATGTACTGTCGTGATGTTAATTTCTCAAAATAGTTGTCGCCTTGTATTTGCAACTTATTAGTAACTGAAAAAAAAGTAGCGTAAGTTTGTTGCATTATATATAACTCTCTAAGCGCTTTAGAATATTCCATAAATATATCCTTTTCTTTTTATTGTCACCATACTGACTATAATTACAATAACAGCATTTTGTATTATCGTCAACATGGTGACAATGATCATTTGGAAATTTACTACATTAAATAAACAATTGTTATTTTGTATCTGGAATCCCTAGTCGTTATGAACGATCAGCCCGGTCACGTCTTTTGCCTTGCAAAAGCTTTGGCAAGTCCTTATCGCAGAAAGATACCACCAGCGTTCGCCCACTCAATATTGCGTAATATCCGTTACCCATTTTTGGTTAGGCTTTTACTCTACACACTCAGCAGTTAAGTAGTTTCTCCTAGAGCGACGTTTTCGGCGAATTTTGGACTTGACTAAACTTTCAAAATGAATTGAATACAAACGCTCTACAGCTTGAATAAGTATTCTATTCATTTGGTTCACCTCCATTAGATATGAAAAAAACTTATTTCTCCTCATGGTTCGAGGTGAAATAAGTTTTGAATTAAGTGCATTCATTCAAACGAACAGGAGGCATTACCATTCGATTTCTTCAAATAAACGGAAAACCATCTTTTTTTCAAATTCATCTAATATCTTAAACCCAGTTATCTCATCTTCTTTTTCTCCAAGTTTTATCATAGTAGCTATTGCTAAGTCTCCTACTTTATAATGACCTATCATCTTATCTTGAGGTTCCCTTTTTGAAGACAATTCACTCAACTTTTTTATAATTCCCTCTGTACGGAGGCCTTCTTTTCCGATATGGGTCAATGCATGATATAAAACTATGGGGTTCTTTTCATCCAGCAAATTTTCTAACTCCTGTATTGAACATTTTCCTTCTTCTATTTTTTTTACTATATTCATTTTGTTCCTCCTGAATTATTTTTATTTCAAGTGACTGGTCAGTAATCTTCTTTCTTGAATATAATTTTCAAACAGCATATTTGCAATATCATTACGTCCCATATCTTCGGCAATTTTTATTTCTCTCATATATGCATTTAATTCCATCTTCACACGATTTATTGTTTGAAAATGGTAACTCATTCCTGGAAATCCTTGTTTTGAATCATCTAGGTAATGAGTATACTCATGAATTAACGCTCCTATAGAAGCATCTTCATCTATTATTAGTTGGCCAGGCCCTCCCTTGCTAGGAGAATATGCCATTGTGTTACCTTTATATATTACTTCTACTCCCTCTGAATGTAACTCATCAATAATTTTATTCCATTCTTGTGGATGTGACTCTCTTCCAGATCCAATAACTTCTTTTAAAGGATCATCAGGATTCTTTCTGAATATATCATCAATATCTGTATTTAGCCCTCTTACAAAAGCAGGGTGCTGTTCGCTTTCTTTTAAAATATTTGTACTTTTAGCACCTTCATACTTAACAGATCCCTCCAAAATATTCTTGGGCTTAATCAGCGCTTTAGTTGTCGTAGAACCTATCATCAAACCAGCTGTACCAATCAAATTTGCCATATGTTCTTTTGACCATGCATTTGTGGGATTAAATGCTCCCTGAATCATGCCCGATACTCCAAATGTACCGAAATTGAGCATGTCATTCCATGAATCGTTTTGTTTAGCTGCCCGTTCCATGTACCCTTGATACATTCCCTTCGGAATGCCATACGACATATAATCTAGGAAGCTCCAGACTGAATCAAATTTTTTCTCATATCGTTCTGAATTAGCTGCTACAAAATCCTGCCCAAGCTCCGTTAAGCTATCCGCCGATTTCTGGAGCGCATTTCGTGTATCTGCAACAGGAACTGTGCAAGTATTCGGTGGAGGTGGCAAGCAACCTGGGTCTAGATTCCCATCCTCCATCATATCTGTTAATCTAAACTTATTTGCATGCTGCCGTAGTTCTCTAGCAATCGAATCTGTTAGTGTAACAAAGTCAGCCATATTCTTCTGAGATGTTTGGAATCTATAATAGAATTGCTCCTTTGTTATCCCCTCCCAAAATCGTTCCATAAACGAAATTTGCTGCGATAACTGACTATTCATTTGCATCGCCGTTTGCTGCGCAAGCTCAAATTTCTTAGAGACAGTTATAAGTTGTTCAGGTGTCACTTTAATTGTTGTCATAATTTACCTCGGTTGAGTTCATTAAGACATAATAACATTATTCATATTTATGGAAAACCATCTTTATTACTAATTGTTATATGAATTAGAAGACTTAATCCCTACGACCTCTGACTTATATATTATTAAACGTTGGTGCCCCTTAATCACAATGTAAAGCCTTTTAACTATACATTTTTTTAACTTTAAAGTACTAGGATCTATCTTAGTTTAGATGATTTTTCTATCAAATATTTCAACCATCGTCAAAGCACCAGCTTTGTATCCAGAAATATAATCTGAGGCGGATAATATAGAAAACAAAACATCATTTAAATCTGATAGTTCTTCAATTAATTCGTAATCTTGTTCCGACAGTCTTGCTTTTAGTGCTTTCATAGAAGCGGATATTTTCTGATGGACTAGTTCAAGCTCAGGGTTTTTAGGTTTGGTTCGTTCGCTTGGGTACCATTTTCCGTAATATAAATCCTCTAAGATACTCATATTCATCTTCTCCTTCATGATATAGATAAGGTTTTGAGTTCGAATACAGAGTGCATTTTGTTCCTCAAAAACAAGGATATCTCAGTAAAAAATCAATACTGATTTTTAGCGAATATTTCACTAAGGTAATTGAGGACTAATGCCGAGTATCTGAAATGTGACCAGAGGATTTACACCGATTATGAACGCAGTGAAAAAGAATCACGTCCACATCGAGGATAATACTGTATGGGTGGCCGGATTCGGTCCGGTTGCCTGAGTAAGTCCTGGACGAAGTCAGCCCTTCTTGGAAAATAAGCAGGACTTCATATCTTCTACTCATTAAAGTTAGAAGTCATAACAAGAAAATTTTTAAAAAAATCTTCACTAATTACCATATTACTGTGGAGGGAAAGAATGCTTTTTGCCAACCCAAGCCACGAGAAGCGCAAGGAATAAGAGCGTGAATAATGCCCATGAAAATGATCCCGCACCAAAAGTTTCAAGTAAAATACCCCCAGCCATCCCGCCGCCAGCGATAGCCAGATTCCATACGGTCGTGTTAATCGGCATCACCATATCCACTTTGCTCTCCCCTGCAGCCTGAGCAAGCGCCGTTTGCAATAGCGTTGCTGCGCCGCCGAAAGTTAAACCCCATACCGTAACAATGATATAGATGATAAGGACATTGGAGTTGCTAAAGCTCATGGCAATAGAAATTAAGACGAAGGAAATAAGACTAATAAGGACAAGCTTACGCAGCCAACGGTCGATGAATACGCCAGTTATCCATATACCTACAAGAGCAGCAATGCCAAAGAAAGCCAGCGCCAGACTCACTCTCTCCCCCATCCCATTGGACGCAAGAAATGGAGCAATATAAGTGTAAAGAATATTATGTGCTGTCATCCAGGTCAGTACAACCAATAGTATGGGCCGAATCCCCGGTGTAAGGAAGACTGCATAGATCGAAGCTTGCTTATCGGAGGACTGTCCCGGATAGTCCGGCACCTTCCAAAGCACCCACGCGATCAGTATAACAGTCAGTAGCGACATGATTCCAAAAACAGAACGCCAACCCATAAGGTTCCCCAGAAACGTTCCCGCCGGGACACCAATAGCCAAGGCGATGGGCGTTCCAACCATGGCAACCGCCATCCCCCTCCCCTTCAATGTAGCAGAGACCATGCGGAGAGCGTAACCGCCGATCATACCCCATAGAACTCCAGCCGAAACTCCTGCCAGCAGACGGGCAGCCAGCGTCAGTATGTAGCTGGAGGAAATTGCGGTGACACTGTTAAAAACCAGGAAACCGCAGATAGCCAGAAGTAACAGCGGACGCCTCCGCCATTGGCGGGTAACTATAGCTACAGGGATGGCAGCCACTAAAGAACCGATGGCATAGACAGTGACCAGTTGACCAGCCATTGCCTCTGAAATATAAAGTCCCTTGCTTATTTGCGGAAGCAAACCAGCCGGAATCGTTTCCGTCATAATACAGATGAATCCTGTCATAGCCAAAGCGAGCAGGCCAAGCCAGGGAAAGGACCTAGAGGAAGCGGAAGACGCGATTTTTGCAGTATTAGAAGAATTATTGCTGGACATTAGCGCAGCTCCTTAAAATCGATTTCAAAACAAGTTCAAGCGAAAAATCAAGCACATATGCCAGTGATTTGCCCTCCTTTTAATTTTATTGTGGATCAATCATTCCATATTTTAAAGATGCCTCTCGGTCTTGTCAATTACTTTTGGATCGATTAGTATATAAGTACAAGATAAAAGGAGGCGACTCCATGGTTAGAACCGGAAGACCACGTAAATTCAGTCGCGACGAAGCGATCTCCCAAGCTATGATGTTGTTTTGGGAGCATGGATTTGAATCAACCTCTTTGGCTCAGCTCAAAAAGGCGATGGGCGGCATCTCCTCAGCCAGCTTTTATGCAGCTTTTGAATCAAAAGACGCATTATTCAAAGAAGCGCTGGACCAGTATTTGGCTACATACGGACAAGTATCGACAAGCCTTACAAACTATTCACTTTCATCGCGCACAGCTATTGAATTAGCCTTAAGAAGTTCAGCAATCATGCAGACTGAGCAGACCCATCCCTTGGGTTGTTTAGTCATATTCTCTGCAAATACTTGTTCGCCGGAAAACACTCATATTCGAGAACTATTGACCAGGCAAAGAGCAGTGACTAGGAACAAGTTCCATGCTCGTATTGAGCGAGCTACCAAGAACGGAGAACTTCAAGAATCCACAAATGTTAGCATGTTAACCACACTATTCGTTACCTTCCTGGAAGGTATATCTACAGAAGCCAGAGATGGTGTGCCCCTAGACAACATTGATGCAGCCATAACCAAATTGATGGAGCTTTGGGATACTTGTGCCTGAGACTGGCTCAGTTTTCATGAAATAAGGGCATACCAATAGAAAAGGCAATCCTCCTAAAAAAGGAGATTGCCTTTTTATTCAGGAAGATTTGCTTCTCTCAAAAACGGCTTTATTCAGCCTATCCTACACATTAGTTTGACTTAATTGGGTATCGAAGTGTGATTTGAAATAGAATCGATTATTAAATCCCAATCGTCATAGTGAAGCTCATGCCCAGCACCTTCCAATGTCAGTAAAACTGCACCTGGAATTTCGTTAGCAAGATTTATTCCGTGTTCATAAGGGATAATCGGATCTTCAGTACCGTGAATCACCAGAGCAGGGACGGTTATTTCCCCTGTCCTAGCCAGATAGGATTCTCCACCTGACAGCATTGCGTGATTGTTCATGCTGGCTATATTGTTGCTTCTTTTCCATTCTTCTTTTGCTAATTTATAAACTTTTTTCTCATCGAAAGCGTGTTTTGAACCTACTAGAATTCTTGATCTACCTATCACAAAATCGACCACCGATTGTTCGTTCGTCCAATCTATTGCTCCCATATTCGAGAAATAGTCCATAACCTTTTCCTCCATCGGTGGAAGATCGGGAGCAAAATTGGACGTTGATACGAGGGTAACGGTTAGAACTCTGCCTGGATGTCGCAGAGCTATCATTTGAGTCAGCATGCCGCCCATGGACATGCCCACAATATGCGCTTGCTCAATCTTATACGCATCCAATACTCGAATAGCATCATCTGCCATGTCTTCGAAAGTATAGTCCGGTTGCCCAGGTTCATAGGTTGTAGAACGTCCAACATCTCGGTTATCATAGCGAACGACAAAGCGACCTGTCTCTGCTAAACGCTGGCAGAATTCTTCCTCCCACCAGACCAGTGAGGATTGAGCCCCCATAATCAGTAATATTGCCGGGTTAACTTGCTTTCCGAAACTGTCAGTACAAATTACTATTCCATCGCTTTTTATGAGTTGTTCGTTCATGTAGAATTCCTCCCCTCAATGATATATAAAACAAAAAAACACAGAATATTAGTCTATGTTTACAGTAATCGAAAAATAATTTAGAAATGAATGCGAATTATCTTCATCACTTACCTCCATAAAGTACTTTCAGTTCCTCTTCCTTCATCGTAAATGTATGTTTTTCTTCAGGAAACGTTTATTCTTCACATCAGCAGTATAAGCTTGAATGGACTCTAATATAAACGGATTCAATGCCCTCCTCCTCAATTTAAATGGGACATATATTCAATTGCTGTTGTTCCATATACACTTCTACTAGTCCTGACTAGGCCCAGCTATGGAATTTAGAGTTTTCCGTAGTCAAACGGATGTTTTAAGCCACAATTGGTTTCTTTCACGCTGTTTGCTATATCAAAATTTCCCTTATCCAAGAGTTTCTTGTTGTCCGCAGCTGTCTTTTAAAAATTACTTAGCCCGAATCCTCCACCATTAAGATGTCATTGACCTTACCGACAACAAACGAAATTATGGATTATTGTGGTATTATTTTGGATTATTGTTAATACTACGTATCTGAGGAGGGTGAAAATGAAGTTACATACCAAATTTTCAAGACAATTATGCCGGAATATCGATCTCATTTGTGACTTCATGGGAAACAGTTCGGATTTTATTGTTCGTGAAATCACAGCTGGCCATAAACACGCCGCACTTTTTTATTTGGACGGAATGACTGACATGCAAAAGGTACAGGACAATGTGATCCGTCCGTTGCATGATCGTGTCTCCTCTGACGAGATCACTTTACCGTTATTGAAAAACGCAATTTTGGACATTGGTGAAGCAAGCTTTGCTCAAAACTTTGAAGATGCTTTGGAACAGATCCTCTCAGGTGGTCTTCTCCTACTCCTGGACGATATGGATGAAGGATTGATCATTTCTTTGCCTGGATGGGAAGAACGCAGCATTACAGATTCGAAGACACAGCCTGTGGTCAGAGGTCCGCAAGAGTCGTTTACAGAAACTTTACGTACGAATACGACTATGGTTCGTCGAAGGGTGAAGGATACAAGAGTACGTCTAACTACCATAAAAGTTGGCGAAAAAACCAAGACCGATATATCGGTCATGTATTTGCATGGGGTCGCTGACCCAAAAAAGGTGCAGGACATGATATCCAAGTTAAAGAACATGCATGTAGAAGGTGTGCTTGAAAGCGAATATTTGGAAGAATGTCTCCAAGAAAATAAACAACTCACGATATTTCCGATCTTTTATAATTCTGATCGCCCAGACTCTATTGCAGCAGGAATTATGGAGGGGAAAATTGCGATATTTGTGGATGGATCTCCCTTCGCCATCCTTGCACCTGCGGTGTTTGTAGACTTTCTTCAATCCGCAGAAGATTATTATCAATCCTTTATTTACAGTAGTATCATTCGAATATTAAGGTACATATGCCTGGCAATCTGTATGTTGGCTCCGGCCATTTATGTCGCATTAACGACATTTCATCAGGATATGATTCCAACAGTTTTGTTATTAAGCTTATCCGCGCAACGTGAAGGAGTTCCGTTTCCAGCATTTATTGAGGCGATGATCATGGAAGTGGTTTTTGAAATTCTGAGGGAGGCAGGTCTTCGTATGCCACGGACGGTCGGTCAAGCCGTTTCTATTGTCGGGTCAATAGTGATCGGCCAGGCTGCTGTAGAAGCAAACATCGTTTCGGCTGTTATGGTCATTGTTGTTGCAATAACTGCCATTTCGAGCTTTGTCATTCCCTCGTACACCTTTGCCATTCCAATCCGGATATTACGTTTCGCTTTCATAGGCATAGCCGCTATGTTTGGTGTGTACGGATTGACTGTTGGTATTCTCATGCTCTTTGTGCATCTCAATGGGCTTCATTCATTCGGTGTACCGTATTTAAGTCCCTTTGCCAATTACAAATCGTCTGAGCAGAGGGACGCCATATTGCGTTTTCCATATAGAACTAACAAAAAACATCGCAAAAACTAAAGGAGTAGACCATCATGAACTCGTATCGATCCACCATTTTATTACTGATTATGTGCGTCTGGCTAATGGTGTTTCTTACGGGTTGCTGGAACAGTAAGGAATTGAGCGCAATTTCCGTCGTGATGGCTCTGGGCATTGATGCAGTTGATGACCAATATGAAGTCAGTTTACAAGTGGTTGACCCAACGAAAATGTCTCAGAATTCCCCCATGGAACGGACGCCAACGATCGTTTTTTCCAAACGCGCCGATACCATATTTGAAGCTATTCGAAAATTAACAACGGAATCGTCCCGAAAAATGTATATGTCTCACTTAAAGTTTGTCATTTTTGATGAAAAAACGGCAAAAAAAGGAATCAAGGAGCCGCTGGACTTTCTGTTCCGTGATCATGAAGTTCGGCCTGATTTCTATTTGGCCGTTGTCAGAGGAAACACGGCAAAGGAGGCCGTTACTTTTGTAACTCCAACCGAGGTCTTGCCTGCAATGGATATGTATAAGGCATTAAGGCTTTCTGAAAAAGCATGGGCTCCAACTTCCGCGGTCAATGTGAAAGATATTTTACAGAGTTTCACAGATGATGGCATTGAACCGGTTCTCACCGGTATTCGACTGACAAACCTAGAAAAAGGTCTAACTATTGATAATGTGACAAAGTCGCCCCAACATGTTAAATACTTTTTTACTGGAATTGGTGTTTTCAAGGGCGACCGACTTATCAATTGGATGGATGATTCACAAAGTAAAGCCTTTACCTATATATCCAATCGTGTTTCCAGCACCGTAGCTTCCATCGATTGTCCGAATTCCAAAGGAAAATTTGTTGTTGAAGTAATCCGTTCCAAAGTAAAGATGCGTCCAAAAATAATAGATCATGAGCCGCACATTTCTCTTATTGTGGATACAGAATCCAATATCGGAACGGTCTCGTGCAATGCCAACCTTAAGAATGAAGAGACATTTAGAGATCTTCAAGAATCAGCTAAAGAGCATCTGGAACAATCTTTGAAGGAGGGCATTTCGTACGCACAACAAATTGGTTCCGATATATTCGGGTTTGGAGAAGCTTTTCACCGCAAGTTCCCACGTGAATGGCATAAATGGAAAGAGGATTGGCCAGAAAAATTTCAAACGCTTAAAGTGGATATTCAGCTCAATTATCGTTTAGTCCGGTTCGGGGACATTACCAGTCCAATCGATATGGGAATACACAATCAGGAGTGAATGCAATGCTTTATGTGATTCTCGTAACTTCCATTTTAACATCTTTGTATGAGTTTAAAAAATTCAAGGAGAAACAATATGTGCGTGAAATTGTATTCAGCTCGATATTGTTGATTATAGGCGTTATATTGATTATCCTACGGATCGCCAACATTAAACTGCCGACTCCACTGACGGGCATTCAAATCCTATTTCAACCAATAAGTCGGTTACTTACAGAAATGTTATCTTAAGGGGGTATTGGAATGAATTCCAATCTGACGGTTCGACAAGCTATTTTGTGGTTTGCATTGTATCAAATAGGAAGCGCATATCTGGTGCTCCCAGCGGTAATTACCGCTGTCGCTAAACAAGATGCCTGGCTCTCCATCCCAGTCTCCTTAGGTTTTCATCTGTTATTGATACCTTTATATGCCTCCATCTCTAGGCAAATGCAGGGGAAATCTTTCGTAGAGCATCTCCGTTGCCTCTTCGGTCCCTTGGGCGGGACGATCAGCATCGTTTTCATTTTTTTCTTTCCCTTTCTTGTGTTCATTATGACACTTCGAAATCTGGGCGACTTTATTACGATAGCTATTATGCCGGAAACTCCCTCCGACGCGATATATTTTATCATGCTTATAGTCATTTATTTTGCCGTTCGATCAGGCCCTGCTGTAATTGGCCGTTGTGCGGAAATCCTATTTTTTTTCCTTCTGGTTCTGTATCTTTTGGTCAGGTTTACCCTTCTTTCTGATACCACCATAGATAATGTGCTCCCTATTTTTGAGTATGGTTTGAACCCTATCGTTCTCGCTTCGTTCAATTTGTTTGCCTTTCCCTACCTTGAGGCAATTCTGTATCTTTTTTTTGCACAGTACATCCCCGATCCAAAAAAGTGGAGAAAGACAGTGATAACTTGTGCTTTGATTAGCGGCGGCATGTATTTTTTCATGGTTCTACAAATAATCGCCGTGATGAGTGAAGGTGTTGTATCTAATTTGACATTTCCTACTTTTTTTATTAACCGAACAATCAGTAACGGAGAGTTTCTTCAACGGTTTGAAATTTTCGTTGCAGTGTTCTGGTTTGTCACCATTTTTTTCCGACTCGCACTGCTTTTATATGTTTCAGCGCAAGGGATTGCAGATGCTTTTCGTCTTCGAAGCGCTAACTCTCTCTTAGTTCCTCTGATCCTAATCGCATTGGCAATGGTTCATTCTATTTGGCCAAATATGCAATTTTTAATCAAGTTTTTTTCAGTATGGCCTTTTTACGCCATGATTTTCGGTATCGTGTTTCCTATTGTGCTATGGCTGGTGGGTAAGGTATCGTTGAATTTACGGAAAAAGTATCACTAAAGTTGCGTTGGCTATATGAACATACTGTTCTCAAATAAACTTTTGTTGTACTCATTATTGCAATTTAGCAAGAAGCAACTCCAGTTCCTCCCTTTCAAGATGTCTCCATTGCCCACGTTCCAGATGATCCAAGGTAATATTCATAATTCGAACACGTTCCAGCTTTAGCACCCTGTACCCCAAGGCCTTGCACATTCTGCGAATTTGCAAGTTCAGACCCTGCGTCAAAATAATGCGGAACTCGTATTCGCTCGTACGATCAACCTTGCACGGTTTGGTAATGACGTTCAATATTTCAACGCCACAAGACATGGCCTGCGTAAACTCGTTTGTAACAGGTTGGTCTACAGTCACTACATACTCCTTCTCATGACCATGTTCGGAACGCATCATTTGATTGACAATGCTTCCATCGTTGGTTAATAGAATGAGTCCCTCTGACGCTTTATCCAGCCTGCCGATGGCAAAAATCCGCGAAGGATAATTGACATAACTAATAATATTGCCAGCCACTTGCTCCGCTGCGGTACAAACAATGCCTATAGGCTTATTCAGAGCCAAATATACAGGTTCACTGGAATTAAGCGGAATAGCTTCTCCATCAATCAGCACGATATCCTGTGGCTCTACTTCCGCGCCCGCTTCACAAACATTTCCATTAATTGTAATTCGTCCTGCTGCAATCAGCCTGTTGGTTTCCCGACGTGAGCAAAATCCTGTCTCACTGATGTACTTGTTAATTCTCACAATTCACCTGCTTCTGATTTATAATATGCGAGTTTAAGTAAATAATTAAAAAAACACCTGATTGTTCTTGCTTAATCAGATGTTCGACGTTTACGACAACTTATACTTTCCCGGCTTATTTGCTACTGTTGCCGCCGCTTTTATTCCTTGTTGGTTTGGCTGTGCCGCCTTTTGTACCACCTGCCGCTTTGCTTCCCGGTGCGCTTGTAGAAGCGCTTTTTGTTCTTACTGGCTTCGCAGTTTTGTTCCAGCGTGTCCAGCCCTTACTACCTGTACCTCTGCCGGTCCCGCCGCCCTTGCTTTTTCCACCCATATGATCACTCCATTACTAGTCGTTCAGATTTAACTAAGCTATCATACCATTACTTTGATCATCATGCCCATTTCTTTTAAAAATTGAACATGTTAAGCCGCAAATACTTTCGCAAAACGGATCTTGTTGTATTTTTGTTTGTTTGCAAGTAAATAATGATTCTTGAAGGAGTGAAACACATGTCTGTTGATGTTTATCTTAACTTTAATGGAAATTGTCGTGAAGCAGCGGAGTTTTACGCAGAGGCATTTGGGACTGAGAAACCACAAATCATGACGTTTGGTGAAGCACCACCCAACCCCGATTATCCTCTCCCTGAAGAAGCCAAAAATTTGGTCATGCATACGCGGCTTCAAATTGATGGTAGTAATGTCATGTTCTCAGACGTTTTTCCTGGTATGCTTTTCGTAGCCGGAAACAACATCAGCCTCGCCATCGTCAATAAGGACGAAGAGAAAATTCGATCGTACTTTCATAAGTTAAAAGAAGGAGGAACCGTAAGCATGGAACTTCAAGAAACATTTTGGAGTAAATGTTACGGTAGCCTTAAAGATAAGTTCGGAATTGAATGGCAGTTAAGCTATGATAACGGAATGACCGACAGTTAGTCTGTTATATTAACCTACGACAGTTAAGCCCTCACAAGCTATTCTGACTGAATGCTTTGTGAGGGCTTAATATTAGCTTGAAGTTACTCTATACAGCAGCCTTAGAATTCTTCCAAAACCTTGAATTTGTCTCCATGGATCTTATCCAAGTGATCCTCTCCCCAGTAGCATAAATGGTCTAGCGCGGGTTTTAATCCCCAGCCGTAGTCCGTTAACTCATACTCCACTTTAGGAGGGACTTCATTATAAACCTTTCGTGTAACGATCTCATCCTTTTCTAGGCCTCTGAGCTGAGTAGTCAGCATTTTTTGTGTAATGCCGGGTATTAACCGACGAAACTCAGATGTTCGTTTCCGTCCTGTCATCAGATGGTAGATAATCAAAGGCTTCCATTTCCCTCCCATCACCTCTAAAGCCGCTTCCACTCCAACTTGATACTTCTTTTGAACCCTATTTTTTATCTGTTCAGTCATTTCTTAATCCTCCTTTAGAAGGCTTCGTTTGCTCAGAACAACCATCACTTCAATTCATTACTCAGATCAGTTTCTAGGGAATCTACCTAGGGCACTTCCATGTTCCTATGGCACCTGTATCATCCTATAGAACTTGAAAGTGCGTACTTCCAGATTATTTTCCTACTGTATATAATAGCATCAAGCATTGAGCATTCCTAGAAGTAAACTATTGAGAAAGGTAGTGAAGAAGCATGAAAGTATTAACCGTTGTTTCACACCCGAGAAAAGATTCCTTGACCTTTAAGGTTGCTGATCGTTTCGTACAGGGTCTTGCCGATGCAGGCCACGATTATGAGATATTGGATTTGCATGAGATTGGTTTTGATCCTATTTTAAAAGGAGTAGATGAACCGGATTTGACAGTTGCGGAACAGTCCTTTTCCCCTGAAGTAGAAATGGAAATGAGGCGGATGAAGGAGCATGATGCATTGGCATTTATTTTTCCTCTTTGGTGGTGGAGTTTGCCAGCTATGCTGAAGGGTTATATTGACCGTGTATGGAACAATGGGTTTGCGTACGGTTCGAATTACCTGCATCATCAGCATGTCTTGTGGATTGGCTTGGCCGGAGTTTCGAAGGAACAGATGAAAAAGCGTAAGTATGATGAAATGATTACTCATTTGCTGAATGTGGGAATTGCAGATTATTGCGGGGTTTCCAATTCCAAGGTTGAATTCTTATATGAAACCCTGAGTTCAAATTCCGGTCATTTTGAAATGCTGCTGGACCAAGCTTATCACTTGGGTTTGAATTATGCCAAGGATTAGGCTTTATTTACAATCCCCACCCTTCAACACGAAGGCCGGAAATCCTAACAGAATGTGAGAAAGAATTGTTTTTCCACAAGGAGACCTAAGTAGTAACAAAAAAAGATACTAACCTAGCCATTTTTTCTATGGACATGGGTTAGCGTCTTTTCATTTATCTGCATTTAACTGGCTTTCGACAGTAAGTAAAGGAAATAAGGGGTGACCAGTATGGTGATAATAATTCCGGTTGGAATATCTGCCCCAAAACTAATCGTTCGAGTAAGTGTGTCAGCAATCAAAATGACGAGTGCACCAACGAATGCCGTCGTAGGTAGCAATAGCTTATGATTGGGCCCTACTAGCTTGCGTGCTAGATGGGGGCTGACCATGCCTACAAAAAAGAAATTTCCGCCAAGTGCCACGCTACCAGAAGCAAGCGCAACGGCAGCAATCGTCAAGCCGATAAACTCCCTTTTAATTGCTACGCCGAGGCCCGATGCTGTCTGATTCCCCAAATTCAACGTATTGAGTGTGTTAGACCTGTAAAAAACGTAAATACAGATGATAAGCACCCACGGGAGCAGCACCATAATATAGCTCCAGTCGTCCCCCCACAGGTCTCCAGCCTGCCATCTCAAAGCAAAGTCATACTGTTGCTTGTCTAGCCGGAGTGTCAACATCAGAGATAATGCGCTGTAGCCACTGCCCATAGCGACACCAGTTAAAATTAAGCCTGTAGGCGAGATGTCTCTTCCCCGCCTGAAAGCAAACATAAAAATCAAAAATGCTGCCGTAAGGCCGCCTGCAAAAGCCAGCCCAGGAAGAAGAATAGGCGATAGCAATCCTTCACTAGCGAACAACGTAATATACATAAGTACAAATAACCCTGAGCCTGAGCTGATGCCGAGTGTTCCCGGACTGGCCATGTCGTTTTTGAGCAAGCTTTGCATAATACAGCCTGATATCCCCATGCCAATACCTACCAATATAGAAAGCACAATACGTGGCAGTCGAAAGTCAAACACGATCAGGTTCTGTTTGCTCGTTCCTTCGCCAATGATGACCTTGAAAACTTCGAGTGGAGTTAGGTTCATTTTCCCAACATTCATACTAAGTACAGCCACTAGCAGCGTCAGCACTACTAACAGTAAAATAATGCTAATCCCCCTGGTATTACGGGACAGTTTCAACTAAACTCCCTCCTCTGCTTGCGCACAAGGTAGAGAAAATAGGGTACGCCCACCAAGGCAAAAATAATGCCAAGGGGTGTTTCGTGAGGACGATTGATCAGACGTCCGAGTAAATCCGCCGCCAACAGAAAGACTGCTCCATACAAAGCTGAGGCCGGGATAATATACCGATAATCCGTTCCGACCAGATGGCGCATAATGTGTGGCACGATCAAACCAACGAAGCCAACAGGGCCGACCACAATAACCGATAACCCCGTTAGAATTAATACAATTAAGGTTGAAAACAACTTAATCCTGTTTGCACGAATACCCAAGCCTGATGCCACATCCTCCCCGAAGCTCAAAATCGTAATCGAGGGAGAAAGCACGATGGCACAGATCAAACCCACTACAAACAGTGGCGCAATGAAAGCTAATTCACCCCACTTGGCACTGGCTGTACCACCAGCAGACCAGTAATCAAGGGCTTGGCCAATCTCATACTTAATAGCGATAAACGTACTAAACGCACCAAAAAGCATGGAGATGGACAGTCCTGCCAGCACCAGTCGCTGAGGCGTCATTCCTCGCTTGCCTATAGATGCGATGTAATACGTAATGCCTGTAGTGATTGCTGCACCTAGACAAGAATACAGCATGGTTTCTCCGTAGGTGTGACCAGGCAAAAAGGCCATACATAACGCAATAGCAAATGTCGAGCCAGAACTTATGCCAATGAGTCCCGAATCCGCTAGTGGATTACGAGTGGTTCCCTGCATAATTGCCCCACACACAGCCAAGCTGCACCCTACAATGATATCTGCCACGGTTCGTGGAAAACGCAAGGTGTGAATAATCTGATGTTCTGTAATGTTGGGATCAAACTGAAATATAGCACCCCATGCCAGCTTCAGGCTCATTTCCGCAGCACCAAAGGTAATAGATGCTGCGGTAACCAGCAGGAGCAGGAACACGCCCACGATCATGTAGCTTACAAAATGAAATATTCCTTTTTTATTTGGTTCTTTGTGAGTAGACATCGATTACACCCTTAGTTGATCAATTATGCATCGTTACTTAGTCTGTTCCAGCAATTTGCTAATCATATAATCTAGCTGTCCCGTCATACTAGCAACGTCCGAATAATAGAACAGTCCTGCATATTTCGCTGGAATTTCGATGATATGTCCGTTTTTAACGGCTGGAATACTGCTCCAGATTTTTGTCTTCGCATATTCAGATTCCTTGCCTTCCTGCTTAAACCAAAGGACATAATCTCCAAAGTATTCAGCAGCTACCTCGTAGGATAAAGAACCCCGACGCTCTCCGGAATTTTTAACCAATGTGTTGAGCTTTTCCGGTTTGTGAAGTCCCAGATAATTGTAAAGCAACGTTCCTCCACGTGAGCCTGTTTCATAATATATTCCGTAAGAGCCACTGCCCCAATCCTCGAAAATGCTAAACGTTTTGTCCTTGAATATGTCGGAATTTAGTTTTTCTTTGGCCTGACTCAGCTTGCTTTCAAACAGTGAAATCACTTTGTCTGCTTCTGCTTCATGTCCTGTGGCCTGACCAAGGAATTTCAAACGTTCTATAGAGGTCATTTTATCCTCAGGTATCACAAGAACAGGCGCAATTTTAGACAACTTATCATAATCCTTTGTATCATATGTAATGATGAGATCAGGATCATACTTCATAATTTCCTCAGTTTCCCACTTTTCAATATTGGGGATGTCGTTAAATTTATCGTAAAAAGGCATCGTTTCTTGTTTCCACCCCATGACTGCGGCCGGCTTAATCCCTAGTGTAAATACATCGCCAACATACCAGTTCACGACTACCCGTTGAGGATTAGCGGGCACCTTCACGTCTCCTTTTACCGTAGAGACTGTACGCGTATCAGAATCACTGCTTGCCTCTTCCTTCGCGGACGACGCGGGTTTAGCAGATGAATCAGAGGAACTGCCAGCATTCCCGCAACCTGAAATAACGAAAATCACTACGAATAGTGCACATAAAATCATGTGAAACTTCTTATTCATCATACGATGCATGTTGTAAATCTCCTTTGAAATATAGTAAGTGCAAAACATACTTAAAATTAGTGATATTGATAATCATTATCACTAATATCAAATTGTAAATTTTACCTCACTGATTGTCAACTGTTTCTTTAAGTTTTATGTTTTACTTTAATGGGTTCTCCAGCTCCCCTCTTCTATTTGCTTCATGCCATTCCTGATAGATTCCTCCAATTTCATAAAAGGCTTTGTTCATTACAGTTGTCAGCTCCTTCATGATCTCCTTGGTATATTTTAAATGAGTATTTATGTTATCCACTTTATATTTGCGAAGCAGATTTAGATGAGCAATGATGTGAATCGTATCTTCGATAATCCAATAAATCACATCCTCTACATCTTTCGTAAGCTTGTTTAGCATCTGTATGCCTCTTTCATACATCTGGAGCGTATAACCCCGCTTGCCTACTTGCACATACGGACTAAGATCATCATAAAAATCCGTACGGAAAGGTCGTCTTACATATTGCTCATACTGTTCTTCATATATTGAAGTTTGTTCAAGCAGCTTAATAGTCATATCTATGATTTCTTGTTCACTGTATATTTTTTTCATCAAATTTTCCCTTGCCTTTCTCTACTAAATAAATTCAAGTCATAGTTAAATTAGATCACAAGTAATGCAATAAGAAGTCAAACTCTTTTTTTACCAACCATTAACAATTTTTTTTGATGCAAACGATAATTAGAATAGAGGGATTTCCCTCAATATATCCAACTGAAGGAGACAGGCGAATGAATAGAGTATGGACGAAAGCATCGGCTATTCTATTGGTAGTAATATCCCTGTTGTTGAAGGCGAAGCCACCAAGAATGTAAAGGTCTCCTCTGTTTCTGCCAAAGGTTCTACCGTTAAGCTAAGAGTGACGGTTACTGAAAACCGTGGACGTTACTCAGGTCATCAAGCCGTTTGGGAATTTACGTATAAGATTAAGAAACAATAATAGAAAAAATAGACCGTCACTCCCAGGAGGGGCGGTCTTCGCTTTTACAAGTCTCGGTAACTGGGCACATACCATTTCGGTATATAGGTTTGAAAGTAATCATACGCTTCCAAAACCTCTTCAGCTCGTTGCACCATATCGTCCACCTCTTTTTTGCCAAATGGAATGGCCCAGTGAACCGATGAAAGCTGATTGCTTGCAATATACAGAGCCATTAATCTAAAAAATAAATCAGGTACATGGTTATTAAAATAACCGTGGATACGGCCCGAAGCGAATAAAGGACTTAATACTGCACACCAGGTAATTCTATTGAATTCCTCCCAAGGATCACCATAATCCATTCTATTAAAATCGATGATACCCAGCTCACCGGATGGGGTAACCACCATATTGCCCACATGATAATCCCCATGCTGAAAAGTCTGGGGACGATTTTCTAATAGCTGACGATTTTGCTCAATAAAGCTTATGGCTTGATCTGCTCCCTTTAGGGGAATACCGCATGACTTATAGTTTGTAATATATCTGTTTATTTTTCCATTATAATGTTCAGCCCATGGGACTCGATCTTGCTCCGCATGAATCTCATGCATTTTTTTCAATGCATCTCCTGCTTGAACCCCGAGTTGATACTGTTGTGCTGCGGTCAACGTATGGATAATCTCTTCAGCATCTTTCCCTTCGATCCAGGTGAACAGGGAATATACAGATTGACCATCATGACAAATCCCAAATTCAAGCGGCCGGGACATGAACAGATTCTCCACGTGGTTCAGCTTTGTTACAGCTTCAAACTCGCGCTTTTTTTTATCATAATGAACCATATCCGCCATTCTTAGCAGCAAGTCCCTACCGTCAGTGGTTTGAATATAATATTTTTTGTCACTGGACCAGCCTCTATGAATTTCTTCCACGTGGCTCCACCTGCTGGCACCCGGTATTTCACTAAAGAGTTGATTCACGCTCATCCCCCCCACGTTAAGATAGCCTTACTTACTATATATGCTTTCCATAGTTTACCTTCGTAATGACAGAGGAATCAATCCTCTTCCCGGAAAAACTCAAATAAAAAAGGCTGAAAAGACAAGCCGTCTCTTCAACCTCAATATTCACTGAGTTGCCATCGTGAACACCCATCACTTGTATTTTCAAATCAGTAAGAATAAGAAAACTCATGTTTAAATTCGTCTACCCGTTGAATGGTTTTCAGAATATTTCGACCTTCACGTGTGCCATCAATAATACGACGAGCTTGTTTACTATCCCCGATATTAATAACTTCTACTTGATGTTCTTTACCATATTCGAGCAAGCTGTCCATCAGCGGACTGTGTGAACGCATACCCAAGCATACGAATCCAAGATCAAAAGGAATCTCAAACTCCTGTTCTCCATGCTTTACTTTGAAGCGGTCGCTACACACTTCTGTCAAAGCTGTTTCCGTATGGACGTTCACTTCCCGCTCCTCTACCATTTTCATCATGGAAATCCGAGTAATCATATCCAGGTCTTTACCCAGTAACGGCATCATCTCAATAATAGAAACCTCTTGTGCTCCACGCTCTGCATAATATTCGACGACATCCAGTCCCACGGCTCCACCGCCAACTACAGCAATGCGTTTACCTTCAAATTCCTGGAATTTCTCCATGTTGTGCAAAAGATCAAAGATGGAGAACACTTTTGTACCTGGTTTACCCAGTTGCTCATGTAAACCTGCAATGGGCGGAAGAAGTGGTGTGGCCCCCGTCGCATTGACAATAATATCAGGATTCAGAGCACTAATCATCGCCAAATCGGCTCGGGCCCCTGTTACAATGTTCAGATTGGTTAACTGTTTGGTACGCTGAATCAGATAATCAGGGAAATCATTGATGCGTGTTTTGTCTGGCAGGCGGGCAATATCACGAGCCAAGCCGCCCAACTCTGGTTTTTCCTCAAAGAGGGTTACTTTACAGCCTACTTCGGCTGCCGTACATGCAGCTTCCATACCAGCGGTCCCACCACCAATAACAACAACCTGAACATTGTTCTTAACTCGTTGTTTCCGGTATTCAGCTTCTTTGAACAGATCCGGATTTACCGTACAGCAAATCGGTTTACTTTTGGAGATACGATGATCCGCACAACCAATGTTGCAAGAGATGCATTTTCTAAGCAAATGTTCGTAGCCGTTTTGCACTTTAAGCACCCAGTTCGGTTCTGCAATCAAGCCTCTACCCATTGCCAGAAGATCAGCGTCACCTCTCTCCAAAATATGCTGCGCAGCCTGTGGGCTCCGAATATTACCTGAGGTCATCGTGATCTTCCCGAATTTTTCTTTTACCGCTTTGGCCATATATGAGCGCCAACCATCCGGCAAGTTCATCCCGTCAATCTGGAACTGGATGGAATCGTTCAGAGCAGCAGAAACGTTCAGAATATCTACCTCATCATTAAGATACTCCAATAACTCGAGTGTATCTTCCAGTGTGTTCCCACCTTCTGTGAACTCTTCCGCGCTAAACCGTAAGCAAATAGGGAAAAATGGGCCCACCACTGAACGAATTTCATCAATGACTAATCTGGCAAAACGGGTACGGTTTTCTGCGCTTCCGCCAAATTCATCCGTGCGTTTATTATACATCGGCGAAAGAAACTGACTCAGCAAGTAGGAGTGTCCCGCATGAATTTCAACACAGTCAAATCCTGCTCGTTGCGCTCTTCCCGCTGCTTCTCCGTATTTGCGCACAATGGCGTAAATTTCTTCTTTTTGCAGAGGTCTTGGAATGGCTCCGCCCTTTTTAGAAGGAATATTCGAAGAAGATACAGGCTGAACTCCGTTCAGTCGTCCCGCATAAGCCGAAGCACCCGCATGGTTAATTTGTACAGAAACACAAGCTCCATAAGAGTGCAGGGCTTCTGTTAATCTAAATAGTCCGGGAATAAACTGATCGTTATCCATACGCAGCTGGGTTGTTCCGTTCGTACCCATTGGGAAATCCAGACAAACATTTTCTACTGTTATCAAGCCGGTACCACCTTTGGCCCGTTGCACGTAATAGTCAATATGATCCTGAACAAAGCTTCCGTCCATGGCAGCAAAGTTAGTTCCCATCGGGGGCATAACAATCCGATTTTTCAAGGTCATGCGTCGTATGGTTAGAGGTTCAAAGATAGCAGGATAGTGGTTCATTGTTCTTCCTCCTTGCGAGTTTACAAATTTCATGTTAAAGCTTCCATTAAAGCATTTTCATATGTGATTTTTTTCACTTTCGGGAATATCGAGATGTTATTGAGTACGATCATTCCTTATGGTTTGATTTTATATCATCTAATTCATAAATTCTAATGCTATTTTATGTAGTGAATCATAGTTTCAGTCTATAGATTAACTGGATTAAGACATAAAAAAGGAACAAACCTGTGAGGAATGTCCCTTTTGTGTGAAAAAAATCATGCTAATATTCCGAACCGCCTACCGATCTGTTCTTTTGAAACACTTGGGTACACGCTCCAAAATCCCTTCCCTCACATATCTGTCCAACACTCCACACATTGTGGCATATCCATTTTTTCTGAATACAAAAATCCCCTGCCCGAAAAGCGGGGTGAGTCCAATGAAAGGAAACACCCCAGCTTGACGTCAAGGGAGACTTGTCTATCCGTATACAGATTATACTTTTAAATCACCATCATAGGTGGCAATCATATTGTACAGTTCAGGACGACGGTCACGGAAAATGCCCCATTCAATCCGTCCTACTTCCAGCTCATCCAGATCAAATTCAGCAGTAAGCACTTCCTCATCGGTACGACCCGCTTCTGCGATCTTGTTACCTTGATGTCCGGCAATAAAGGAAGAACCGTAGAATGTAATACTGGAGTCCTCGTCTGTTTCAGTTCCAATCCGATTGGAAGCAATGACTGGAATCAGATTGGAAGCCGCATGACCCAGCATACAGGTCTGCCAGTGATCCTTGGAATCAATGGCAGAGTCCTGCGGTTCCGAGCCAATAGCTGTCGGATAGAACAAAAGTTCTGCGCCCATGAGCGCCATACAGCGGGCCGCCTCAGGGTACCATTGATCCCAGCACACGCCTACCCCAATTTTGGCATAACGTGTATTCCATACTTTAAAACCGGTATCGCCCGGATTAAAATAAAATTTTTCCTCATACCCAGGACCGTCCGGAATATGGCTTTTACGATATTTACCCAACACTTCACCGTCCGCGTCAATGACAGCAAGACTGTTGTAGCGCGCGTAGTTTTTCTTTTCATAAAAACTGATGGGCAGCACAACCTGTAATTCCTTGGCGATCTTCTTAAAATGGTTAACCGCCTTGTTGTGCTCCAGCTCAGTTGCATATGAATAATAATCAGACTTTTCCTTCTGACAGAAATATGGAGTCTCGAACAACTCTTGCAGCAAAATAATTTGTGCGCCCTGCGCTGCCGCTTCACGTACTAACTTCTCTGCTTTACTAATATTTTCTTCGATATTGGTAGAGCAGCTCATTTGAGTTGCAGCCACTTTTACTTTTCTCACGTTAGTCCTCCTTTTAGATGTTGTATCATTCAACGCTTTACAGCAGGCATCTGCTGGGTCGTACAGTGCACGTTACCGCCTTCACGGATGACCGCCATACCGTCTACAGTACGAATGGTGCGATCTGGAAATACATTTGCCAGCACTTGCTCAGCTGCAAGATCGCTCTTAGCGGCAGTACCGCCAAACACCGGCAAAATAATGCCGCCATTCACAAAGTAGAAGTTAATATAGCTCAGTGTCAATCGGCTATCTTCATAATCCACGCGCGGCGGCTGACCGATCCGAATCACTTCCAGCTTACGGCCTTGGGCATCCGTTGCTTGCTCCAAAATACGCAGATTTTCCTGCGTGATTTCGTAATTTTCATCCTCAGGATCATCACATACTTGCATAATGACCTTGCCAGGAGCTGCAAAGCAAGCAATATTGTCCACATGGCCATCTGTTTCGTCGCCACTAAGACCACGTTTTAGCCATATTATTTTCTCTACACCTGTATACTCACATACATACCGTTCAATTTCTTCTCTGCTTAATTCCGGATTTCGGTTGGGATTGAGCAAACACTCTTCGGTTGTAATCAGTGTGCCTTCGCCGTCTACGTGCAGTGAGCCGCCTTCCATCACCAGCGGTGCATCAAACCGTGGAACTCCAAGTTGGTCCAAAATTTGCGGCGCAACCTGGTCATCTAGATCCCATGGAGCGTATTTGCCGCCCCAGGCGTTAAACTTCCAGTTTACACCTGCCAATTGACCATGCTCGTCTGTGAGAAAAGTAGGGCCGTTGTCACGCAGCCACGCATCGCTGTGCTCAATCGGCAGCAGTTCTACCCGTTCCCCAAGTTCAAGCGCCTTAACGCTCTCCAGATCATCCGGATTTACGACCACAGTAACTGGTTCAAATTCCGCCATGGCGCGTACAATTCCGGCATACCCCTTGCATACATCAGCATGCATATCTGGGTAAACCATTGAAGATTTTACAGGCCAAGAAATATACGTGCGTTCATGTGGCGCCCATTCAGGCGGCATCTTATAATGTGAATCCTTAATTTGCATGTATTGAAGCTCTCTTTCTTTTTCATAATGTAGACTCCGCTCCTATCATACAATAATATGATCTTTGTCTCAATCGAAGCGAAAAAGTTTTAATAATTTACATTCACATTGGAATAAATTAGTTTGAAAAGGTGATTGCTTTCACCGTATTCCCATCAATATCCTTCACAGTGAATTGTGCTCCCTCCAGCACACCGTAAGAGGATGGGTAGTTTTCTTTTGGCAGCGAGATCGAACCGGGGTTCAGTATAAAGACCCCATTTTCCACATCCGCTACCGGAATATGAGTATGTCCCTGGATGAACACATCTCCCGCTTCCAGCGGTGGTAAATTTCCGATACTAAAGCCATGTCCGTGCGTAACATAGATTCGCCGTCCTTCATGGTGCAACAAAGCATAATCACCCATCATAGGAAACTCCAGTAGCATCTGATCCACCTCTGCATCGCAATTCCCGCGCACAGAAACCGCAATATGGGACTTGTACTTATTCAGCAGAGCTGCCACTTCTGCCGGATTATACCCTTCTGGTAACGGATTACGTGGTCCGTGGTACATATAATCTCCGAGCAGAATAAGACGATCGGCTTTCTCCTCCCTGTACTTTTCCAGTGCCAATTGCAACCAGTGTAATGAGCCGTGAATATCTGATATAAACATCAATTTCATGATTGTTCTTTCCTTTCTGAATAGACTAAAAATATTCCACTTAAGCACATTATTGCATTATTCCCTGAACAAATCTGTGCAAAAATGTTCTTTTATTTGGTAACATTCTATCAGTTGTCTTCCCAAGTAAAGTTTTGATGAGTGTTTCTCGTTCTTCGATATTTCTAGGATGAAGTTGATTATATTCGTGGCAGAGACTTTTGGCGTATAAACGTTCTTCAATCAACTCTTCAGAACTGGAAAGCTACTCACATTGAAATTTCCACCAAATTACCTTCTGGATCTTTAATTACGCTTTCATAATAGCCGTCACCTGTCAATCTTGGCTGACCCACAACTTCATATCCTGCATGCATGAGCTGCTCTGTCTTTTCATTCACCCGAGCTTTACTTCCAACGGAAAATGCCACATGAGCCCAGCCCGTAATATTTATCTGTGGTGAATGATCTACTCCCGTTTTACGCATAACCTCTAACCTTGCTCCATCCTCAAAGGTGATAAAATAGGACTCAAATCCTTTTGTAGCGTTATAATATTTATCGTTAGATTTTCCATCAAAATATTGCTCGTAAAAGCTTTTCATCTTTTCTAAGTCTCTCACCCAGATCGCTACATGCTCAATCTTCATTATTTTCCTCCTTCTGCAGCCCTCATCATTAAAAAATCATTAATTTATACTGGACTCAATTTTTAGCACAGTTATTATTAACGTTTTAATAAGTCTCAATATATCTCAGTAATTCATTTTTGTCCAATCTATTTATCATCAAATATCAATAAATAACGCTTACGAATCATTCATGAAAGCCCTTTCGTACTCAGTTTGTAATTCGGTTGCTAATACCCCTAAAAAATTAGCGACCGCTTCGTAAAAGAGAAGAAGCGGTCGCTATCTATAAGCCTTGATTGTATATTTAATACTTAATCACAGGTTTATTTATAAATTAACGTTTCAAGCTTTCACCGTTCGTAGCAATAACTTCTTTGTACCAATGGAACGATTTCTTCGGATATCTCTCAAGTGTACCGCTGCCATCATCATGACGGTCTACGTAAATGTAGCCATAACGTTTTTTAAGCTGAGCGGTCGAAGCGCTGACAAGGTCAATACATCCCCAAGACGTATAGCCCAAAACCTCTACTCCGTCCTCAATAGCTTCTCCAACTTGAACCAAATGATCATTCAGGTAGTTGATTCGGTAGTCATCCTCAACCGTTTTTTCGCCTTTTTCATTCGTGATTAGTTCATCAACGGCGCCCAGGCCATTTTCAACGATGAACAGTGGTTTTTGGAAGCGATCATAGAACGTATTCAGTACATAACGCAGACCTTGCGGATCAATTTGCCAGCCCCACTCACTTGCCTCGAGATGCGGATTGCTGACACCACCAAGGATGTTACCTTCACCTTTGACTTTTTTAGCTTCGTCAGCTGTCTCACAAGTACTCATATAATAGCTGAACGAGATAAAATCAACGGTATGCTTCAAATCTTCGGCATCACCTGGTTCAAAGTGAATAGAAATTCCGTTTTCTTTAAAGAATCGTTTCATGTAACCAGGGTATTGACCTCTTGCGTGAATATCGGCAAATGCCATGTTTCTGTGATCAAATTCCATCGCAGCAATCACATCGTCTGGATTAGGTGTTAGCGGATAAGTAGGCATACTCAGCACCATACAGCCAATTTTGAAATCAGGGTTGATCTGGTGACCGATTTTTACCGCTCTTGCACTCGCTACAAGCTCATGGTGAATAGCTTGATAAAGATCTTGCTCACTAAGTTGATCTTTTGGTGTGCTAATTCCTCCACTCATGAATGGTGCTTCAAGAATGGAGTTGATTTCATTGAAAGTCAACCAGTATTTAACTTTATCTTTGTAGCGATTAAATACAGTTGTAGCATAGCGCTCATAAAAATCAACAAGCTTACGGTTTACCCAACCATCGTATTCTCTGGATAAATGTAAAGGTGTTTCATAGTGAGATAATGTAACGAGTGGCTCAATTCCATATTTGTGAAGTTCATCAAACAAATCATCATAAAATTGCAAGCCCTTTTCGTTAGGCTCCAGTTCGTCACCTTTAGGGAAGATACGTGACCATGCAATAGAAGTACGGAATACTTTGAAGCCCATTTCCGCAAAAAGTTTGATATCTTCTTTATAATGATGATAAAAATCAATACCGATCAACTTCATGTTATCTTCTGTTGGTACATCCGTAACGGGCCCCCAGCCACCACGAGGAGTTACATCCTGAATGGACCAGCCTTTTCCATCTTCTTGATAAGCGCCTTCGAGCTGATTAGCAGCAACTGCTCCGCCCCACAGGAAATCTTTTGGAAACTGTGTACTCATATTTTCTCCGCCTTTGCTGATGTTTTTCATTAACTAGATAGAAATACGTTACCTCTATGCTAATGTGTTATAAGTACTTCTAAATGAATCTTAAGGTTTGTAACGCGTTTCATGTCAAGTATTATTTTAAAAACTTCTATAACTGTATTATTTCCAATAAGTACTCCCATATTTATAACTCTTCTATTATTGAGTAAAATGACTATTCTTTAATTGGCGGATCTACATGAATATCTCTATCTGGTTCAGTGCTTACCCAACGTGTAAAGATAACCTGAAAGCCGGCTCGAGTCGGCGCGCAGGCAAAAGGACCCGCCTGTTGTCCCGTTTCATAAGGAAAGCGTGCTACACGTACGGTGCGCCAGTTTTGATTTTCGGTTCGAGCTCTAATGATAACTGCATCCTGTAGCTGTGAAGCACGAATCGTGACATTTTTCCCTACCCATTCAGGTACAGGAGCTAATGACCAATCGGAATAGCCATCTGTGACTACGACAGCTAATTGAGGAATTCCGTCATTTAATTCAATCCCAGCTTTAATCCACTTTTGCTGTCCTTGATACAGCATAATACCGGCCTGATCATAGAGCTCCGTAAATGAGCCTAATTGAAACGTGACTTCGATGGCTGAGCCTTCTTCCCAGTCTGTAAGCAGGGAATGTCCGCTACTGCGTTCAAATCCATACAAAGTTTTTTCCCAGTAGTCGCTTCCTTCTCTGGTTTCAACTTTAAGAAACTGGTCTTCTTCTATGGATGATACAGGGTGATTAGTCCATGTTCCTGTAGTCCATGCAATTGATTTTTGAGTCATTGATCTCATCCTCTCATGCTTTATTGAACGATGTCCTATTTCCTTTTCTCCACCAATTGCAAATTGTACGTCAGACTTTCAAGGGTCACCGAAATCAACCCATACATGTATTCATCATGCGTATCGTTTTTCACAAAAATCTCGGGCATATGTTCTTTGGGTACATCTTTTAGACAGCCGTTATAAATATCATCCAACAGAGTCGGCTTGGATAACTCTCCAGTCAAAGCGATAGATACAGGGTCTATAATTGCAATAATGGAAGTAATCGTTTGGATCGCCAGAGGAACAAATCCCTCTGTGCTATTTAACTGTTTAAGCTGTTCCTCTCTTGTTAAATCAAAGGGTAAGAAGGACACCTCCCCCGCAAACTTGGTATTTCCTTTTAACAAATGTCCGTCGACAATAAAACCCGCTCCGGGGAAATTGTCTTTGGGAAACGAAACAATAGCAAAGGTTTTATCCTCATCATAATTCTGCATGTTATAAAATCCGTAGACTGTCAAATGCATATCATTTTCAATGGTAACTTCTAATCCGTATTTATCTTGAAGCCGTGGACCTACAGGGACTCCTATGAGCAGGTCGAGATCGCAAACATCGATAATCCCTTGATGAACAACCCCAGGGATGCCAATCCCAATGGCTTTGACGTTTCCATAGTTATTAATCAGCTCTCCAATTTGGGTTTCTATGACCTCATAATCAATATGGGGCACTATGGAAGTATTCTCGATGATGATATCACCAAGCAAATTGGCAACAGCATAAGTAAGAGAATGGATACCGCCTTCCGTTTTCACATTTAAACAGATAATATATGAATAATCAGCGTTATATTTGTACCGTCTAGCCGGACGTCCGCCGTTCGATTCTTCCAATTCCGTCTCTAATACTTCCCCGGTTTGAAGAAGCTCATTCAGAATATTTCCGCAGGTTGCCACACTAAGACCTGTGATACTGGCTATGGATGACTTGGTTGCATATTCCTTGGATTTCAGTGTGTTTTTAACTAACTCTACATTAATTTGTTTAACCCGAATGGTATTATTGGAGACTGGTTGTATTTGAATACACTCCTTTTCCAGTATTTATTAAAAGGTTTATAATAAGTTGTAATATACCGCTCTGCCTGCAAAAAGTCAATTTGAACGCGTCTTCCTCTTCTCCTCCATCATCATGCTATACTATAAATAAGAAACAAATTTTTAGTGCGGTATCTTTGCGATGAAACTAAGTGAAATAGGAGGGATTCTGTTGTCAACTATTGAGTATATAGCAATAATCGCGTTGCTCCTCTCCGTCATACTTTTAATTAAGGTCTATAGCCTTCAATCGCGTCTTAATGACCTGAAATCCGACGTGGAGCGTCTTGAAAATCGTTCAGGAATACAAGGAACATCACTGTCAGGTACCATCGCTGCCACTCCTTCACATGTTCTAGATGCAGGAGCTTCAGAAGATATCAATGAAAAGTTGCTCCTGCTAATTAGGGAAGGAAAAAAGATTCAAGCCATAAAAGAGTTGAGAACTGCTAAGGATCTTTCCCTTAAGGATGCAAAGGATTATGTCGATCAATTGGAAAAACTCTAAGAAAGGAAGAAATAAGATGAGTTCCAACAAAACAAACGCCATGCGCATATTGGACGGGCAGCACATACAATACAATATTTTGAGTTATGATCATCAAGATGGAAAAATAGACGGGATGAATGTAGCTGAGAAAATCGAGAGAGCGCCGGAAATGGTTTTCAAAACTTTGATTGCACACAGCAAACAAAATCTGTTTGTTTTTGTAATCCCTGTACATAAAGAGCTTGATCTCAAAAAAGCAGCCAAATGCGCGGGAGAGAAAAAAATTGAAATGCTTCCAGTTAAGGATTTGCAAAAGTATACGGGATATATTCGCGGTGGCTGTTCCCCCATAGGAATGAAAAAGCTCTACCCCACTTTTATCGACCAGCCTGCATTGGAACTGGAAGCCATCGTTGTGAGCGGTGGGAAAATTGGGACCCAACTGGAGTTGAGTCCACACGATTTAGCTCAAATCATTCAAGCACAGTTTGCAGATCTGACGCATACAGCATAAAACTCACCACATGATCATAAAATCTTTATGCATATTTTCTCTAATTCCTTGCTTCATCAAGCTTCAACCTGGAAAGGAAGATCTAATGATGCATAATGATTGCCCGAAAAATGTAAGAATCCCCCAACCCATCAGAAGCGATGGTGCTGGGGGCATCGACAAGGGCCCACGTGATGTGATGAGGGATCTACAAAATCCCGATATGCTGGTTCCCCCCGTAACGGACAATGGTCTCATTCCGAATATGAGATTTTCTTTTTCTGACGCCCATATGCAGCTTAATCATGGTGGGTGGTCAAGAGAAGTAACGGTAAGAGAATTACCTATTGCCACAACCCTTGCCGGGGTGAATATGAGTTTGACGCCGGGAGGTGTACGTGAGCTTCACTGGCATCAGCAGGCGGAATGGTCTTATATGCTGTTGGGAAGTGCTCGTATTACGGCAGTTGACCAAAATGGACGTAATTTTATTGCTGATGTGGGTCCCGGGGATCTCTGGTACTTTCCTCCTGGCATTCCCCACTCTATACAGGGGCTTGAGGATGGCTGTGAATTTTTGCTGGTTTTTGATGATGGCAGCTTTTCCGATCTGAACACCCTATCCATCTCGGATTGGTTCGCACATACTCCCAAAGACGTACTTTCTGCAAATTTTGGTGTATCAGAAGCTGATTTTGCAGCAATTCCTCAAGAACAAGTATACATCTATCAGGATTCAATTCCCGGTTCAATTCAAAGCCAAGCGGTTCCCTCTCCTTACGGGACGTTGCCCCAATCCTTCAAGCATGAATTACTAGCCCAGCCCCCAATCAAAACACCGGGCGGAAGCGTACGAATCGTTGACTCCTCTAATTTTCCGATTTCCAAAACCATCGCAGCCGCCCTTGTTGAGATTGAGCCCGGAGCCATGCGAGAAATGCACTGGCACCCCAATAATGACGAATGGCAATACTATCTTACAGGGCAAGGACGGATGACTGTCTTTGGTGGTAATGGCTCTGCCCGCACATTTGATTTTAGAGCCGGAGATGTCGGATATGTTCCTTTTGCTTATGGTCATTACATTCAAAATACTGGCTCTAGCTCATTATGGTTTCTTGAAATGTTTAAGAGTGACCGTTTTGCGGATGTTTCACTAAATCAATGGATGGCTCTTACCCCCACAGAACTGATTCAGAGTAATTTACATGTAGGTGTTGATGTAATCTCTAATTTACGAAAGGTAAAATGGCCCGTCGTCAAATATCCTGGTTATTCTTATGACCCTAAAAAGAAATAACGGGAACAACTTTGTCATGATTATTTCCAGCTATCCCCATGGCTCAGAACAAACTGCTCGAATGATATCGGACGGCGCCCAGTGACACGCTCTACGGTATGAGTAACTTGATCTTCACTTCCATTTTCACGTATCCTTCTATCCAATCCCGCCAGCATATCTGCATATTCTTCAGGCATTCCAGCTCGAACCATGCCCGCTTTTAGCTCTTCATCAGGCAACGAGATATGCTGGATTGCTTGGCCTGTTAACTTCCCAATAATCTTACCGACTTCGCCATAGGTTAGTGACTGAGGTCCAGTGATGACATGAGCTATGTTATGTGGTTTATCGTCAATCAGAGCTCGTACTCCCACTTCTGCAATGTCATCTGCGCTGACAAAACCTACTCTCCCATCTCCTGTCGCACTATAAATCGTGCTGGTGTTTTTGATGGTACTTACATGCTGACCTTCTGTAAAATTCTCCATAAAGTAGGATGGCTGCAATACAGCCCACTCTGGAGCTAATCTACGTAGTGCTTGATGCACAGGTCCAAATACTGGTCCGTCCTCAGGCACAGATGCGCTCCCTAACAGCACAAACCTTTGCACTCCTTCTCTCAAGGCCCTCTCAATAAAAGGAATCATCACTTTGGCGGGATTGACATCCAGCACAGGTACTACCAAATAAATTTTATCTACATTCATCAGCGCCTGTGCATGTGTTGATTCATCATACCAATCAAAATATACATAATCTTTCCCTTCCCATTCGGCAGGATGAGCACGTCCTGCCAAACGTACCGGATGCTGAAGTTGCGTAAGTCTGGCGGCTACACGGCTACCTGTTTTGCCGTTTGCTCCTGTAATCAATGCTATATTTCTGTCTTTCATGAAATTCAACTCCTATTTAAATTTTTTGTTTTCGCCTAGATATCCATATCCCTATGAGGCTTGAACTCTTTCATTCATGATTTCAGGGCTTCAAGAGCTACTAAAGGGTTCCAGTAATCTTTGTAGTGAATAATTTTTCCGCTCTTCAGCTTAATAATAGAAATGTAGGTTTGATTATACGGTTTACCTGTGCTCACAGCCTGCGCCTCACAGGCGAACTCGGCCACGAATAAATCCGGGTCCGTTGTCGTATGGATAATTGGTGAAGAGAAATGCTGAATCCGAAGTATATTAGGAAACTCCTTAATGTACTCGTAAATTGCTGCTTTGCCCTGAAGCATTTGTGCAAAATGCTTAGGTGCATAAGGGAACTCGAAAACAGCGTTATCATCAAATAATGAAATCCATTGCTCCATATTTTCTTCTAACAGGTTGCTCGTAAATTTATGCATGACTGCTTGCGCTTGCTGTTTTACTTCGTCAGTATTCGGATTAATTGTCATGGTAGATACCTCGCAAATATATTTTTAGTTCCTGCTTAAAAAACGAATATAAGCATTCTAGATTGAACAGTCTATAATACTCAAAAAAAATTTGACCAATCAGTCTGGAATGTTCAAAAAATAAACGCTATTAAGCGTTCATAAAGATCAATCTAAAATCGACAGCGTTGTACGCACAATATCTCTAAGCACCTCAGTGCTCGCGCCTGTCTTGGCGGTAAATGTCAACGATAGTCGGGCATGATTTAGAAATCTGGCGATTGACAATAGCTCAGATTCCGTAGCATGAATCTCCCCCTCTTTTTGGGCGCGGACTAGGGCGTCGTAAAAAGCAAGTTCAAGCTTTTCAGTGTTTTCAGAAATAAAAGCTTTGATCTCATGATGATGCGGAGCCTGTTCAATAGCACTGTTCATAATAAAGCATTCCTTGGACAGCCTCTTATCCGTCAACACTCTAACAGATTCATTAAAAATCATCGCTATTGCATCCTTAATGCTCCCAGGTTGACTGAGCAGATGAACTACGGCTTCGGTCTTGTCACGTATATAAAGCTGAATAGCCGAAAAAAACAAATCATATTTCGTTCCGTAGGTATCATAAAGACTCTGCCGCGCTATACCCAGCTGATCCAGTAAAATTGTCAGAGAAGTTCCCTCATAACCATGCTCTCCAAATACAGCCATAGCTTTTCGTAGAACACTTTCAGTATCAAATTCTTTAGCTCTTCCCAAACCTTATGTTCACCTCCTTGCCTATGATTATAATTTTTGCAGACTGATCAGTCAAGAAAATAAAATTGATTTTTTATAAGTTTATTTACAAAAAAACCATCGTACCGAAATACGATGGTTTAGGAATGTTTATTTTATACAAACGTTCAGATGTAAATGATGCAATCCGACTATTCCTCAGAGTCTACATTATGGTAAACCTGCTGAACATCCTCCAAATCTTCTAATGCATCAATCAATTTATCGAATTGAACTTGTGCATCTTCTGGAAGAGAAATATCATTTTGAGCAAGCATGGTGAGCTCCGCAACGGTAAACTCAGTCACTCCTGCTTGTTTGAAAGCTTCCTGCACAGCATGGAATTGATCAGGCTCTGCATATACGATGACGGCTTCATCTTCTTCAATGATGTCACGCACCTCTACATCTGCCTCCATCAACAGCTCCAGCACTTCATCTGCGGTTTTACCCACCAGACCAATAACTGCTGTTGAATCAAACATGTAGGCTACAGATCCGCTCACGCCCAGGCTACCGCCATTTTTAGTAAAAGCAGAACGCACATCCGATGCTGTACGATTAACGTTATTGGTCAGTGCATCTACAATGACCATGGAACCGTTCGGTCCGAAACCTTCATAACGAAGCTCTACGTAGTTTTCATCGCCAGCACCTTTTGCTTTTTCAATAGCACGGTCAATGATTGCTTTGGGTACATTGTACGTTTTTGCACGTTCTAAAACGACTCTTAATACCCGATTGGATTCAGGATCAGGTTCGCCCTGTTTGGCTGCCACATAAATTTCCACGCCAAACTTAGCATATATACGACTCGTATTAGCATCCTTGGATGCCTTCTTTTCTTTAATGTTATTCCACTTACGTCCCATAATATCCCGCTCTCTTCCTGTATGAATATACACAACGAACTTCATTATATCCTTGTATATTATATCTCCTAAAGGACATACGAACAAGTTCAAACAACTCCGTTATGGAAAAATAAACAATTCTACCTAATTAGGGATGCTTGAAAATATGAACTTTCAATTCTCCTCATCTATGGACAATCCCCCTATCCATGTCTAAGATGAGGAGGAAGTCTGACTTGAAGGAGATCATTTAATTGGATGTCTTGTACAAAAAGTTGAGCCATAATCATGAAATCACAGTATACGAAACTACAGAGCTGTATGGTGAAAAAGGCTTATTTCGAGTGATGCAGTTTTCAAATACAGCCATCCAAGGCGCGGTGGACTTGAATCATCCGCAACGCATTCTGTTCGAATATCCGAGAGCAATCATCCATCTCATGGAACTGAACGATCCGACATTTGAAGATGTATTTGTTATTGGGCACGGTATAGGTACAATAGCGGGTCATTTTACAGATAAACGCTTTAAGATTGCCGAGCTGGATGCACAAGTCGTAGAGTTCAGCCGAACATTCTTTGGATACGATCAGGATAATGTAACTGTTGGCGATGGACGACGCATTCTGGAGAAGGAAGCGTCTGATGCTTATGACTATATTATTCTGGACGCCTTCACAGAGCAGGGTACACCCTTGCATTTAGTATCCTGGGAATTTTTCAAGATGGCCAAAGAAAAGCTGGATTCCGAAGGCTCCCTGATCATGAATTTAATGGGCAAAAGTGAACACGACCATCTGATTAATGCCATTCACACAACGTTGCGTGAAGAATTCGCCTATGTCACAACTTTCTCGCTCCCCTCGGATGGCGCTGCCGACATTCAAAATATCATTATGGTAGGTCGGGACAAGCCAATCCGGTTTCAGGCACGTCAGATGGCGGACTTTCATGAGATTACACTTGGAGAAGGCCATATTCTACGGGATACAGATGTTTAGCGTAGTTCCAATATCCGTCTCTCTACATCTTGGATATGAATCGTCTCTTTGTTGCAGCTTTTTCGTTCCACTAACTCTACTTTCCCGTGTTCGACATCTTTACCAACGACGATGCGCACGGGAATACCTACTAAATCAGAGTCTTTGAATTTAACCCCGGGCCGTTCCTCCCGATCGTCCAGCAGCACCTCCACACCGTGATCCTGCAGTTGGTTGTATAATTTCTCGGCTAATTGCATCTGAAGCCTGTCTTTCACAGAAATCGGAATGATATGAACTTGAAACGGGGCCAGCGCATGAGGCCATATCATTCCGTTCTGATCATGATTTTGCTCTACAATGGCAGAAAGGATTCGGGAAACCCCAATACCGTAGCAGCCCATAATCATCGTTTGCTCCGTTCCGGACGCATCTAGAAAAGTCGCACCCAGCTTCTCACTATATTTGGTGCCCAGTTTAAACACGTGTCCGATCTCAATCCCACGATAAAGTTTCAATTCCCCTTCGTCACATCGAGGACATCTATCCCCTTCTATGACATTCCGCAAGTCAGCCACATGCCGAAGATCTATATCGCGCCTTGGATTCACATGTCGATAATGATAATCCAGCTCGTTCGCGCCCGCGATACCGCTGGACATTTGGACAACGGCGTAATCTACCCACACAGGGATCGTCAATCCGCTTGGGCCTACGAACCCCGAGGGGGTTCCAGTCGCCTTTGACACGGTGTCTGCACTTGCTATTTCGAATTTTTCACTACCTAAAATATGTTTAACTTTCACTTCGTTAACCTCATGATCACCCCTGACAACTACAGCAACAGGTTGATCGTCAGCCATATAAATCAGTGTTTTGATGATTTCTTCAGGTTCTATGTGAAGCGATTCAACCAGTTGATCTATTGTACGTAGGCCTGAAGTATGGAATTTTTCCATTTTAGCTGTATCAAAAGAAGGCTGGCTGACATGTTCATTTTCATCTGAGACTGGAGCTATTTCTATTTTCTCCGTCGACCGCGCCACGGCTTTTTCAAGATTAGCTGCATATTCACAGCAGGTGCATGCTACAATGGTGTCCTCTCCAATATCAGCTAGAGCCATAAATTCATGGGTTTCACCTTCGCCACCAATGGCACCCGCATCTGCTTCTACTGCACGAAAATTCAGACCACAGCGGGTAAAAATGCGATGATATGTCTGGAACATAGTCCAATAGGTATGATCTAGTCCTTCCCAATGTGCATCAAACGAATAGGCATCCTTCATCAAGAATTCTCTGCTGCGAAGCAGGCCAAATCGAGGACGTCGTTCATCCCGAAATTTGGTTTGAATTTGATACAGGGTTACAGGCAATTTGCGATAAGAATTCACTTCATTTCGTATTAAAGACGTAATAACCTCTTCATGTGTAGGCCCCAATGCAAACTCTCGATCATGTCGATCTTGCAGACGCATCAGCTCAGGACCGTAAACATCGTATCTCCCTGATTCTTGCCATAGCTCCATTGGCTGCAATACAGGCATCAGCAACTCCCCAGCTCCGGCGCGATCCATTTCATCTCGTATGATTTGCTCTACTTTTCTGAGCACCCGTCTGCCCAATGGCATGTAGGTGTACATTCCAGCCGCCAGTTGGCGGATAAATCCTCCCCGCAGCATAAGCTGATGACTGATCACTTCGGCCTCTGCGGGTGCTTCACGCAAGGTTGTCAGTAATAATTGGCTTTGGCGCATGTGTAGCTACCTCCTTGTATGGACGATAAAATGTACGCAAAAAGACACATCCGTCAGGGACGAATGTGTCGTGGTACCACCCTTAATTTGACCGTAGCCATACACGGAACGGTCCTTCATCAGATAACGGCGTCTAGCCGGTAACGGTTTATCTTACAAACCGCTACAGCTCGCAAGGCAGGGAAACGTTCATTCGCGGCGAGAAACCTTTCAGCCCATGAGTTTCTTCTCTGTACAGCGGGTATTGAACCTTTGATCCTTGGTCTACACTATTCCTATATATTACAATTTTCACCACTTTACACGAAATGTAATTTCTAGTCAAGGAGATAATCGTCTATCTGAGATCAGCCAGGGACATGAACGATATTTAATTTTCAAGATAATTAAATTCCGTTGGTTACCCTATTGCATAATGAGTGGCCAGACTTTAGAACGGATACACCTGCGAAAACCCAGAACAAAGCGGACACTACCAAAGAACCTCCCTTTAAAAGCAAATAAAGGAGGCACTGTGGCAGAAAAACAATTACGTATTTCACGCTGTCCATCAGACAACATGCTCCTTTTACCAATTAATACTTATGTATCTTCCTTTTTAAAATACACGCCCTTGAAAAACACAAAATTTTGCGAATGTGTGCCATACAGCTCCTGAAACCTAGAATGGAGTTTATTCATAGAAAGGGTCTCTGAAACCGTCCGATCCGTTTGCAGGGTCAAGTCGACACAGCTAATTCCAAATTGGCACACTTGCTCCATAGGATAACCTTGGGTGATTCCATAAATCATCCCGGCAATAAAAGCATCATCTGCGCCTGTGACATCAATGACCTCTTGAACGGGATGCATAGGAATTTGTCCATGAGTTCCATCCTGAGAGGCGTACAAAACTCGATCAGCACCACAGATAAAAATGACATTTTGAACCCCAAGTTTGTGAAAAATCCGGGTGGCATCCAACATATGCTGATCATCTGTAAGTTCTAGCCCCAAATAAGCTTCAGCCTCCACCGGTTTACATACCAGCCATTCCACTCCATGCAAATTTCGGGGAAGCTTTCTCATCTTGGAGGCCGATACCGAAGAAACGACAATCGGAACCCGATGTTCATGGCAGACATGTATGGTGGCTGCAATTACGTTCATAGAGAAATTAGTGTCCAGCAGAACGAGTCGGGACGAGGCGATTAAAGGAGTATTTTCATAAATTACTGAAGGACGAATCTGATCATAAATCTCCATTTCTGCTGTCGCTACAATCAGTTCACCACGCTCATTCAGCAAGGCAGTATAAACCCCAGTTGACGGTTCACCTTTGACTTGCAGAGGAACCACGTGCATGTAACGGCTGGACTGTTCAATAATAAATTCACCTTCCGCATCGTCCCCAACCGCAGTTAGCAGGCTGACCCGTTGGCTCAACCTCCCTAAATTTTCGGCTACATTTCGTGCTACCCCACCGCAAGATTGCAGCCTTGTACTGCTTGGATTGGAGGTATGAAGCTGAAATGTACCTTTAATCATGATTTTACGATCCAGATTGGCCCCCCCGATACATAGTATTGGTTTGCTAGAGGGCCAAGGCTCGTCCTGTTCATTTTTGTGGATTTTTTTTAATTTCATGATTTGACTCCTTTCTCGAGTCTATTCGCTAGAATGATTTAAATTTGTACAGAAATAGGCACCCTATAAAATTAACACGTTCCAAATGTCAAATTCCCAAGAATAATGTCGAGTCCGTTAAAATATCCAAAAGTTACCCATGCAAAAAAATCACCCTATCGTAAAGTTTACCTTCCACTTTTACGATAGGGTGATTGGGTTGGAATTGCAGCATAGTTCTTCCTTACATTATGTTATTCATGATTTTGCAAAATCCTCTATTTCAAAATAAATAGAGCTGCTCCGTGAGGAGGTAAATCTGCGGACAGTTCTTGTGTTAAAACACCTAAATCTACATGGTTCCACAAATCTCTGGCATTTGCCTGTCCTTCAATACCAAGGTCTTTTAAGGATACACGCACCTTTGAAGCCTCATCTCCAGCATTAAACAAAGCTGCGTATACATGACCTTCCCCGTTATGTGAAGTCCAAACGATATGTTCATCCTTTCTGTACACCTGCCGCGCATTCAAACCGTTGCGATGGGCATTTAACACTTCTTCATTCGTTACCAAGGAAAGGGTCCATGCATCATTATCCCGCAGCTCTCCCCCGAACATCAGTGGAGACCGGAAAATGCTCCACAAGGTCATCATCGTTAGCTGCTCATCCTTCGTAAAGCGTGTCCATCGGTCATGGCTGCCGGAATCCACCGAATCTACCGAACGAATACCCAGATGACCTAGTGGCAGCATGTCGCAATCCGGCCAGTGACCCGGACCTACATGTTCCGCCCACTTCTCGCAGCGCTCAAACATACCATACAGTAAAGGCCATACATCCCAGAAGTCATCAGTCATACGCCACATATTCGCGTTTGCAATTAAATCAGATGCATGCTCCAGCGGCGCAGGACCAGGTGATAGACTCAACACCATCGGACGTCCGCATTGGGCGATAGCCCGCCTAATCAATTCAATTTCCGCCAAATGAATACCATAGAGACGTGATGCAGCAATGTCATCTACTTTGACAAAATCCACACCCCATTCGGCATACAGGTCAAACAACGAATTATAGTACTCCTGTGCGCCTTCCTTGGATGCATCTACCCCATACATATCTGTGTTCCAGGGACAAATAGAGTTGGGATGCGCAATTTGTCTCGCCGTGGATGTGGTTCCCAAAATCGGGGTATCCTGGTGCACAGCCTGACGGGAGATGCCTCTCATAATATGTATACCAAATTTCAATCCCAGACCGTGTACATATTCCGCAAGAGCTTGGAAGCCTCGTCCATCTGCTGCCGAAGGAAAACGATTCACCGCTGGAATAAGACGTGAAAATGAATCCATTTCCAATGGGACAAACGGGCGATACTGTGAAGAAACTGCTCCTGACTCATACCACTGAATATCCACCACGACATATTCCCAACCATATTCCTTCAGGTGCTCCGCCATATATTGAGCATTTCCCCGTACTTCCTCTTCCCGTACTGCTGCACCGTAGCAATCCCAGCTATTCCACCCCATAGGTGGTGTATGCGCTGTCAAATGATGTTTCATTTCATTCATCCTTTCACCTAGTAAAACTCATCCTGCTACCAGAAATCCCCTCATTACTACGTTACTATTATAATGTAAACCCTTACTTTTGTCGCTCGTCATCTTTTCCATTTCCACTTTTTATACATTTAAGTTGACTAACTTAAAGAATGTGGTACATTTAAAATTGCTTGTTAAAAAACTTTGACTTGAATCAGAGGGTGATTTTACGTGTGTGAACATGCTTATCGAATTTTGTTGTTTTACAAATATGTCAACATAGAAGATCCTGCCACCTTTACGGCAGAGCATCTGGCTTACTGCAAGGAGCTGGGCGTCAAGGGAAGAATCTTGATTGCTGCAGAAGGAATCAACGGAACACTGTCTGGTACAGTAGAGCAAACGGAGCAATATATGCGTGATTTGCGCGCCAATCCGAAATTCCACGATATTGTTATTAAAATAGATGAGTCTGACGGTCATGCGTTCAAGAAAATATTTGTACGCCATCGTCAGGAGCTAGTTACGCTGCGTCATGAGGATGAACTGGACCCTAATGTAATTAGCGGTAAGCGGCTGTCACCAAAGGAGTTTTATGAACAGCTTCAAGATGAAGATGTAGTTGTTCTGGACGGACGTAATGATTATGAATATGACATCGGTCATTTCCGCGGGGCTATTCGCCCTGAAGTCGAATCGTTCCGTGAATTTCCACAATGGATTCGCGACAATATGACTCAGTTCAAAGACAAAAAAATCCTGACGTACTGCACCGGAGGTATCCGTTGCGAAAAGTTGTCCGGTCTTCTGATCAAAGAAGGGTTTAACGATGTAGGCCAGTTGGATGGCGGCATTGTGACTTACAGCAAGGACCCGGAAGTACAAGGACGTTTGTTTGACGGTAAATGCTACGTATTTGACGAACGAATCTCCATTCCGATCAATCATACGGATGAAGACGTCATTGTCGGCAAGTGCTTCCATTGTGAAACGCCAAGCGATCATTATATCAACTGCCCGGTGTGCAATCTCCAGCATATCGTATGTCCAGATTGCGAAGAACAGCATCAGCACTATTGCTCTGATGATTGCCGAACCAAAGTGGAAACCGTCGCTACTGCATAAATCGGCAGTATCATTGGTTCATTATAATAAAAGGGATGCCCACAGCCATGATAAACGGCTAATAGGGCATCCCTTTTATTGTTTTCACAATAAGTGTCGAAGGCTTCATAGTATATACCTATGACCTTGATTGTGTTTTCATCTTGGACGGGCTCGAAAGTAGCGCCTTATAATGGAAAATGTCATTACAGAAAGGATGGGTGGAATTCATGATACAAATCGTACTTTCAACTCTATTATCCGTTATCGTTCCGCTGTCCATTCCAGTGATCGCCGGATTTTTACTCGGAAAATTCATGAAGCTGGAAACGAAACCGCTCTCGACTTTGTATTTATATTTTTTAAGCCCCGCCATGATTCTGGACACGCTACTCAAAGCACAGCTTTCTTGGCATGATGTAGCGCAGACTGCCGCTTTTTCAATACTGAACCTGCTGCTGTTGTGGGGAATTGCACAATTAGCGGGGAAAATCTTTAGACTGAGCACTCCGGAAACGGCTGGACTTACCTTAATCTCCACGCTGACCAATAGTGCAAATTATGGCCTGCCCCTTATTTTACTTGCCTTTGGGCAGCTCGGTCTGGATAAAGCCTCCGTGTATGTCGTCATCCAGATGATTATGGTCAATACCATTGGCGTTTACTTTGCAGCCCGCTCTGAATTTTCTGTTCAAAGTGCTGTTAAGTCGGTATTTTCACTTCCTGCGATCTATGCAGCTCTACTCGCCATGGGACTGCGGCTGCTGGACTGGCATCTTCCCTCTGGCATTCAGTCGGGCGTCTCGATGATTGCTGCCGCCTATTCTCCAGTCGTGCTGGCGATCCTTGGTACCCAGATGGCTTATGTGAAAATATTCAAACTGGAGTCGTCTATTAAAAAAGCCAGCTACGCCGGACTAACAATTCGCCTTTTGCTCTCTCCGCTTGCGGCTTGTCTTGCTATGCTGATACTGGGAATTTCAGGCCTTTTGTTCTCCGTTCTCTTCATTTTGGCCTCGATGCCGGTTGCTGTGAATGCTGTCATTTTAGCAGAAAAATTTAATGCATCGCCAAAACTGGTTTCCACCTGCATCCTGTGGAGCACGCTTGCCTCATTCCTGATATTGCCTATTCTGATTATGTTGGTAGCAGGTTAGCGAGAAAAAAAGACTCTCTACACCATAGAGAGCCATGCACGATCCTGTCTCCATTCTACTTGTACAGGCGTTTCAAAAAAAGCACTAAGTGTGTCACTACTCAGAATATCAGTCGTTTTACCTTTGGCAAATACCGTGCCCCGGCGGATTAGAATCGTATGCGTGTACATCGGTAGAATTTCTTCGATATGATGTGTAACATACAGTAAATTCGGCGAAGTCGGCGACTCCGATAACTGGCGAATGCTATCCAGCAATGCTTCCCGGGAGAAAAAGTCCAAACCATTACACGCCTCGTCCAAAATCAGTAGCTTGGGCGAGGCCATTAATGCGCGGGCGATAAGCACTTTTTGCTTTTCTCCCTGTGAGCATCCCTGATACAACCGATCCACGAGATGAGCACACCCCAGTTGCGTCATAAGCTGAACGGCCTGTTCATACTCTGTATCCGTCGTCTGGTCATAAAGTCCAATGGAGGCAAATTTGCCGCTAATGACAACATCCTGCGTACGCTGACTCCCATTAATTCTTTCCTGTAAAGAGGAACTGACCCAACCAATAGATTTGCGCAACTCCCTCAGATCCACATCTCCAAAGGTATGCCCCAATACACCGACACTACCTGTGGTTGGCCATATGTAACCGTTAATCATATTGAGCATCGTTGTTTTACCTGATCCATTCAAGCCGAGTACAGCCCAGTGCTCCCCCTCAGCTACCTGCCAATTGATTTGGTCCAGTATGGTACGGTTATCTCTCTTCCAGCTTACATTATTAAGTTCAATGACAGAATTCATGGCTGTACACCCTTTCTATTCGTCGTATCATCAGATGTTTATACGCATAGTAAAGATCATCGTTAGTACGGCTAGCTCCTCTTTTATGTAAGCATAGCACAGGGTCACAGGTTGTTCAATTTTAAATAACCCACTCCATTGTTCCTATAGGAGTGGGCTCAACATGTACTGCTCATGTAAATTCTCTTGCTCCATCTACTTTTTCTTACGCTCGCGAAAACGGCGTACCTTCATCAAATTACCACACATCTTATCGTCGCAAAATCGCTTTGACCGATTTCGGGTATCATCGTAAAATACCCATCGGCAATCGGTATTATCGCAAATACGAATTCTGGAGCCGCCGCTATTGACAAGTGCCTGGGCAAAATCGGCTACAACCTCTGCCAGCACTTTTTTCCAACCATTTGCCACGGGTTCCAGCACAATGCTGAAATGCTCATCCTGTTGCTTTAATAAGCGAGTGACCGGCCCCCCTTCCATCATCTTTCGGTTAATCATATCCACCAGATCAGTTGTCATTTGTCCGCCAGAAGTCAGGTGCTCAGCGAAGCTACGTAATTCCCGCCGGAGAATTTGCATTTCTTCGATATCTTCCGCACTGGCTGGGACCGAAGCGGTAAATTGCCACCGCATAAGAAATTCATTTTGCCATTCGGGCTTCAACAAACGATCTTCTGAACGTCCGCTCCCTCTCCAATCGTGCCATTCGCTGTTTACAAGATCAGTCCAAAGTGTATTCAAAAGAGTTCCTCCACCGTCCGTAACCACTAAAATCATTTTAACTGGTTGCAAATCTTAATTTGTCATGCTACATTGTTAATTGTAACGATTTATCCTATATTTAGCTAGTTACATCCCTACAAAAGGAGTTGGGTTAGGTGAGCCGAGATCGAGTAAATATGCTGGTATTGCAAAGAGAAAATTCATGGGATAAGGAAGAATGGATTGTTCCTCTTGCCGCAGCACTTCACGGTGTGAATACACAGGAGGCCACTTGGACACCACCAGGTGGAGGAAACACGATTTGGCAAACGGTTCGTCACATTAATTATTACAATGAGCGTATTTTGAGACGTTTAACTGACCGCCCTATAAGTTCAACTGGAATAAGCAATGATGAGACATTCGGCCCGCCAGGGGATGCTGAAGACCATGAAGGATGGCAGGAGACGCTGAAAGAAGCGGAAGCTCTTGTAAACCAACTGCTTGTCGCCATTACTGCTCTGAATGATGCTGATCTGGATAAGCCTCTCGGCTCCGACACTCTCGGTGCTGAATTATCGCGGTGGACGCTGCACGATGCATATCATAGCGGACAAATCGTACTTATACGCAAACAACTGGGGACTTGGCGAGTTTAAAATGTAATCCTAAATAAAAAGGATGAATTATGAAAGATTCATCCTTTTTTCTGTATTAGCTGCTGGCAATGAAGCAATCCACTAGTCAAGATATTTTTTCTTTTTTTGAATCTTTAATTACATTCTTATCTTTATTTTTACCATTATTCTTGTCTTTATTTTTATCTTTATTTGTATCTTTGCTTGGGACGGTGACCTTCCTTTTTTCATTAGCCAGTCGCCAATAGCTTAACACTTTACGGTACATGGACTTATCTGTTAATTGGTTAAAAATATATGGGTCCGGCTTCGTATTCACCTCAATAATCCACGGGATAAAGCGATGATCCAGTCCAATGTCCACACCAATTTGCCGGAATTTCGGATATGTTTTTTGCAGTTGTTTGGCGATAGTAAGACCCAGTTCATTTAGTTTCTTAACCAGCTCCGCCTGCTTGTTTTGCGATAAATGGGATTTTAGTAACTGCTCCAAGGCCATCGGCTTACCACCACTATGATAGTTGGTCACGATTTTACGGGGATGACCAAGACGTCCAATAATTCCGGTAGACTCCCATAGCCCTTTTTCATTACGCTGCACCATGACCCGAATATCAAAATAACGCATTTGATGGCGTAGTAAATGGATTCCCTTTTGAATGAGATAACTTTTCTTCCCCGTATGTTTCGATAGGCTGATATATAGTGCATCCAAATGTTTGAATTCTTGGCGCGTTTCCTCATATTGATAGGCGAAACGCTGGCCGGCCTCCTGCTCTACTCTCATTACACCTTTACCAAAGGTACCTCGCTCGGGTTTTACATAGACCATACCGTACTTCTCCAGCATTGATTTCAAATTTGCTTTATTATATTTGCGAGTTTCAGGTACATACGGCTTGATGCTGCCATGCTGGAGCAACAATTGGGTTTTATGCCATTTGCTGCGCAACGCCTGCGCTTGTGAAGAATTCACTTGCCCCTCTCCTCTCTACTCTCAGGTAGAACGCTCCTGTTAAAAAAGATCAATCTATCGTATGCGCTAACTCCCCATTCGAAGCTTCATCAGCCCTGTCCTGCATAGAAATGGACGTTTGACCTTGCCCGGTCGAAAGCGCCTGTCCAAGCATACGATATGGAGAGACGCTGGGAGCGTATATTTGCACATATAGGGAGTGAATAACATGTCAGCGCAATCGGATGGGCCACGGAAGGGTTCCCTTACAATCGATGTTCTGATTCCAGCAATTGATAAAGATATTGCCACACTACCGCTGGTGATTGACAGTCTGCGCCGTCACGTGCAGCACCGAATTGGAACTATTTATATCGTCTCACCGCAAAGCACCGGGATTCGCCGTCTGTGCGCAAACAAGAAATGTACATTTATTGACGAAAAAACGGTGCTGCCCATCACCAAAAAACATATTCATTACGGGACAACGCGCTGGGACCGCTCAGGCTGGCTGTATCAACAATTACTCAAAATGAATGGCGACAAAATCAGTAAAGCCTCTTTTTTTCTCGTCATTGACGCGGACACGATTTTGATTCGTCCACATACATTCCGTAAAGACGGAAAAACGATTTTTTACTACCGCAGCTGGAGCCAGCCTGAGTATTTTCGCACCTACCACAAGCTGATGGGCGTTAAAGCACCTTCACCAAAATCCTTTGTCACTCACTATATGCTTTTTGAAAAAGCGCGGCTCACCCAGCTCAAGCAAGTTATCGAGGCCCGACATGGAAAACCTTGGTACAACGCGATTATCCAAAGTATAAACCGGACAAAACAGTTTGGGTTTTCCGAATATGAAACGTATGCCAACTATTTATACAGCAATAAGCCTTCTCAGATGATTTTGCGCAAGTCATTGAATAAAGCGCTTCATAGTCGGGCTTCTTCCCTGTCACAAAAACAATTGGATGTCTTGGCCAAGAGCTATCGTTCCTTATCTTTTCATCAACGCAAGGTGTACCAGCTTGCTCCAAAAACAAAGATTGAATCATCGCTAAAATAGTTCTTAAAATCCTGCAAAATGATGCAATCCAAATGGATCTGCATTGAAGGAGGAAACGTCCGTGCGCATCGTATTGTTATGCGGTGGTGCTGGAAAACGGCTATGGCCACTATCCAACGAAATTCGGTCGAAGCTGTTTCTCCAGTTGTTGCCCGCCCCTGACGGGCGAAAGGAATCTATGCTCGGCCGGGTGTACCGTCAGCTTACCTTAGCCGGGCTGGATTCCTCTGCCCTGCTTCTGGCTCATCGAAGCCAGGTAAATCTAGCCTTTCGCCATACAGAAGGTCGTCTGCCCGTTCTGGGCGAGCCTGCCAAACGGGGAACCTTCACCGCTGCTGCACTGGCGGCTGCTTATTTTCACACCAGAGGCATGGGGCTGGATGAAGTTCTCTGCATTGCTCCAGCGGACATGTTTGCAGGGGAGGATTTCTTCCATAGCATAGCAGCGCTCTCCGGCTTATTGCTTGAGAGCGGAGCCGATTTGGCTATGCTTGGGACAAGGCCCACTCATCCCTCCGACCAATACGGCTATGTCGTTCCGGGTCTGCAAATGATACGGGAAGGGAAACCTTCTTATGCGCAAGTTGCTCGCTTCACAGAAAAGCCGGATCATTCCGGGGCACAGCAGCTTATTCATCAGGGTGCGCTGTGGAACTGTGGTATTTACGCTTTTACATTACGGTATATGCTCTCCTGTATGGAGCGAAGTTATTTGCCGCTGAACGATAAAGCATTATGCGCAATGTATGATGGCCTCCCGGTTCGCAGTTTCGACGAGGAGATTGCAGAGCGTGCCGAACATGCCATCGTCCTGCCCTACGATGGCGAATGGCACGACATCGGCAACTGGCAGGCTCTAACAGAGCAGCTAAATAGCCAAGTGATCGGGCGTGGACAGATCAGTGGCCAAACTCATGGCACGTACATCGTCAATGAGTTGCCCTATCCACTTCATGTCATTGGTGTGGAAGATATTATTGCAGCTGCGAGCCCCGACGGCATTCTCATCGCCTCCAAGAGCCATGCTCACGCGATCAAGGACCAGCTAGGTAAACTTCAACTTCACCCCAAGCATGGCGAAACCTCTTGGGGCAGTTACCGGGTGCTGGACGAATTTGATCATCGGAGTCTGAACGATATACTGGCCATACGGCTGACGGTACTGCCAGATCACCGCTTGAATGGCCGTATTCACGGCAGTGGACTTAAAGTATGGACGATCGTGTCCGGCCGGGGAGAGGTCATGCTGAACGGAGAACGTTTTGCTGCGGCAAGCGGTTCTGTATTTAGCATTCCGGTCGATACGTATCACACGATCCGTGCCGATCTGGATACATCACTGGAGCTAATTGAGGTACGTCTGGGGAACAGCTTAGTGAACGCCTTCTATAAATCCGAAGCCTGACAACACATAGATATAATATCAGCACGCCACGGATTTTGAACGAAGGTCGCACATAAAAAATCGCTCCTGAGCAAGGTGCAAAAATCCTTGCTCCAGAAGCGATTTTATTTTGTGGTGCCATATTTTCTTGAGGTAACCGTTCTAACCATGGCAGATAAATAAACCTCGTTGCCTTTGACTATTCCGGCTTCTTTTAAAAAATGCTGGACGATCTCCAACTGATAGTGTATGCGTACTTTCTTGGGCAGGCTCCAACCCGTTTCCACGGTAACCGCGCGTGCACCTAAAATACGGGCTGCAGCAGTGCGGGAGGAACCTGGAAGCTCATGCAACCGAATGTTGAAATGTCGGTCGCTTATCTGGATGGAGCGATTCATTCGCTTAATAATCCGACGAACCGTAGGTACCACCGGATTAGCCTTGTTGGAGATTAGCGTTTGACCAAGCACCTTGGCATCCTTTTGTGACAATCCGTTGGCCTCATGCAAGTCGAGATACCATTCAGGTTGATACTTTTGTGTTAATTTGAATAGAGCAGCGGAAAGTGGTTGTGTTGCCAGCTGCTTTTTTTTGCGCGGAAAGGTTCTATTAAGATCAGGTATTCCTCTAATCCGTTTGCGGTAAGCCTCTTGATTTACAATCGGTACAATTATAAGCTTACCATGGCTAAATCGCAGTTTTTGCTGATTCAAAAGCTTTACCAATTTCTCAGCAGCTCGTATGCTTGCTATTTCTTTACCATGTATTCCCGCCACTACCATCACACACGGACCTTTCTGTCCCCCTGTAGCTACATAATAAGGAGTTGCCCAAGAGCCCTTTCCGAGCATATATCGTTTGACCTGCATCTCCTTCACCTCCGTATAGGCTGCCGTTGTCCTCTCTTCTGTTCTCGCCGACGGATGATTTCACGGTATAGTCTCAAGTAGTTACTGGTCATTTGTTTGTTGGTAAATCTTTGAGTCACATACAAACGCAGCTTCGCTGGTGACGGGTAGTTCTTTTGCTGTGCTTTTCGTGCCATTTGGCTAACCGATTTGCAAATCAACTGAGGAAAGCCCGATAGTACCTCGGGGACGGAGCCATTTTTTAATGCCAGCACCGGTGTTCCACAAGCCATGGCCTCAACCATAACGAGTCCGAATGGCTCTTCCCACAGTGTCGGAAACAACAGGCACTCTGCATGTTTCAGCAACTTCTGTTTCTGATCGCCTCCAACTGCGCCTACATAGCGTATATTCGGATTGCGCTGAATTCGTTTCTGAATCTCTTTACGGAAAAATTCTGGTGCTTTGATAGGACCTGCAATAAGCAGTCTTTTTCCTGTTCGTTCTGCAACCTGAATGGCCTCCAATACACCTTTATCTCGTATGATTCTGCCCATGAATAGCAAATAGCCGCGCTTCTCACTACTGAACTCGTATTCTTGTGTGTTGATACCGTTATAGATATAAAATCCTTTACCCCCGCCCATCAGCTGACGTGCTCGTTTACTGACATATACCGGGTTTTTTCCGTGTCTCTTCACTGGAAGATGCACCGTGCATACCGATGGACAAGGCAGCTTCCTACGCCCCACAGCAGAACGAAAGGTATGATCATGAATGATATGTGTGTCGGAAGGCATATGCCGGAGTACATATTGGGGGATCTGACTATGTTTCAACCCCTTGGGATAGGGAATCAACCGCGCGCTGCTCCTGCTCCCACGGGCGGCAAAAAGAGATACATGATGCCCTCGTCTCACCAATTCCTCCGTTAATTCATACACGACCTTTTCCGTTCCGCCCTTGTTGGAGGGTACCGGCTGTGCATCGGGATAGTTGGAAATGACCTGAACAATGGTTAGACGTGGTTTTTTGAGTGCTTTATTCTGCTTTGAAGCCATACGAATTCCCCTTCCTGACCGGAAATACGGTGTGATCCTTACGATGTAAACGGGAATCAGAGCATACTCCCGTACAGGTTATAAATGTATTATATAGGTATGTATATTTTGCGTGATTGCTTGTGCCAATCGTCTGCAGCTCGCTTTTTGTCATACGAGCCTATCTATAAGTGGAGTCTAGACAATTTGTCAAGCCAAAATTAAGGAGAAAATTCTCATCGTTTTCTAATAAATGAGGACAAAGCGTTGGGGTAACAGGTTTGTAACCATGAGTGGTAAATTCCGGACATTTTATTTGTGTTATTGTCATTTCAGGACATCAACACAATATGAATAACGGAGGAATTTATATATGAAACGTACTTCTAAAAAATTGTGGATGGGTATTTGCTTTACTATGACTTTGGCATTGAGCGCAGGGAGCTTCGTCGTTGGACCAGCCACCACTCATGCCGCTTCGGCAAGTAAAGCTGATCGGATTATTTCTAAAGGCTCCCAGTATATGGGCGTGCGTTATCAACATGGAGCCCCAGCTGGCAGTACAAGCTCTTTTGACTGCTCTTCATTCACTCAATATGTATTTGCACAAAGTGGCATCAAGCTTCCGCGATCTTCCAGACAGCAATCAACTGTTGGCACTTTCGTACCGCGTAGCCAGCTGAAAAAAGGCGATTTGGTCTTTTTCTATGCGCCAATTCATCATGTAGCCATTTACATGGGGAACGGCAAAATTCTGCATACGTATGGTAAAGGCGGCGTAACGGTTACAGATCTAAATTCGGGATGGTGGAGTCGCAATTACACAACAGCACGTCGTGTCCTTTAGCATAAATTTTAGATGATATCCATCCACCGAATGCTTAACTTACAAGTAACAATAAAAAGGCTGTTCCGCGAGTAGATATCTACTGGAGGGACAGCCTTACCTGTTGTCTTTGGGGCAGCGTGACGATGACTACCGTTCCTTCTCCTTCTACGCTCTCCATACGTATCGTACCCTGATGGGCGTCTGTAATTGCCTTGGCAATTGGCAACCCCAGCCCGGTTCCTCCGGTTTTACGATGTCTGGAGCTATCTACCCGATAAAATCGTTCAAAGACCCGCTTGATCTCGCCCTCAGGTATTCCGATCCCATAATCCTTAACCTGGATATAGACATCCTTTTCATCTGTAGATAACCCTATTTCGATCTCATCCGAGCTGTATTTTAATGCATTATCCAGCAGGATCACTAGCAACTGCTTCATTTTCGTCAGGTTGGCATCCAGCCAAATTTCGTTCTCTTCTGTTAAAATAGAAATTTGACGATCATGTACAGGCTTGAGATGCGCTACTACCTGTTGACAACAACCGATCATTTCGATCCGCTCATGCGGCTCAGGGTCTTTCTGCTGTGAGGAGGCAAGAGTCAGCAACTGCTGTGTCATCGTACGCATTCGCTGAGTTTCTTCATAGATCGACTCAATGGATTCCTTACGAATGTCCTCGTCACGCGTGCCCCACCGCCGCAGCATGTTGGCATAGCCCTCAATAATCATAAGTGTGGTGTTCAGCTCATGTGAGGCATCTGAAACAAACTGCTGCTGACTCTGAAAGCTTTCTTCTAATCTCTCCATCATTCGGTTAAAAGTAGTGGTCATTTGGGACAATTCATCTTGATTGTGACCACCAACGGGGATTTTTTTGAATTTCAAGCTTCTTTCAATTTCCTGCATCGTTTGAATACTACTTGAAATCGGCAGCAATATCGCATTCGCCAAAATCGTGCTCCCTACCAAACTTAGCAACATAGCCCCTACAGTGGATGTGATGAGGATCGTATTTAAAATATCGAGATTGGTTTCGAGTGCATCCCATTTTTCTACAATCTCCAGGGTCCCCTTCTGATTACCCTCTGGAGAAAGCACAGGGAGATGGATTACCAGAATTTTATGACCCTGTACATCTGTCAGTTGAGAACTTTGTGAAGTGTTAAAACGTATATCGCCCAGCTTAAAGCGGGACTGGCGACTTACTTCATACAGAAGTCGGGATTGCTGATCAAACACTCTCAGAGTGGTGTCTCCAGAAAGCTCATCTTTCAGTTTGGGGCCCCATGCATTCTTTAGAATCATCGTGGGTCCTGTTTCGGCAATGATTTCAGTCCATTTATTTTGCAGCACTTCTCTTTCATTTCGCGTAGCGATTTTGACGAACAATAGGTGCACTGTAACATCCACAAACAGGAGTATCGACATCACTAAAATAGAACTGAGCAGGGTTATTTTGGTCCGAAGCTTCACTAGTCTTCCTCCCGAATGCAGTACCCAACGCCGCGCACGGTTTTTATCAATTTCTTTTTGTATCCATGATCAATTTTTTTGCGAACATACCGGATATACACATCTACGACATTCGTATCACCGACAAAATCAAATCCCCACACGTCCTGAATCATTTGATCCCGCTGCAATACCTGATTTTTGTGCTCCATCAGATAAAGAAGCAGATCATATTCTTTTGGCGTCAGTTCGATTCGATTGCCCTCCCGCAGCACTAACCGTGTCTTGCGTTCCAACACCAAGCTGTCCACTTGGAGCCTAGACGGCGGTTTATCTTCTTCCTGTAAAGCGGTAGCTGTTGGCTCCATTTGATGCCTCATACTGGCCCGCATCCGCGCTAATAACTCCTCGATCTCAAAAGGCTTCGTAATGTAATCATTGGCACCTTCATCCAGACCTGAAACCTTATCAGGAGTCGTGTTACGTGCAGTGACCATAATTACTGGTGTATGATTGTCCACTTTTCGAATCTGCTTTAGCACCTCGACCCCGTTCATCTCCGGCAGCATTACATCCAGAATGATGATATCCCATTTACCAGCTAGAGCTTTTTCCAATCCTTTTCTGCCCGTCTGTGCGATTTCAACTGCATATCCTTCATGGGATAACTCCAACTGAAGCAATCTGGATATCTTCTCTTCATCATCAATAACCAGCACCGACTTTTCCATCGCAAAACCACCTATTTTCTATAGAAAAAACAAATGAGTAATGGAAATGACATTCATTTTTTATTTGATTTTAAGCTTTTATCCGTGTAGTCGCTCTATAATATAACTTTGTTATTCAATTTTTTGATGTTAAGGAGTAATTTATTCATGTTAATTAATGTAGACTATGCTTTATTTCACTGGATCAATGAACTGGCTAATTCCCTCGCCTTTTTGAATGGAACCATGCTTTTCTTGGCGCAATATGCACCGTATTTTTTCGGAGTGGCTTTGCTGATTTACTGGTTCACTTTTAAAATGCCGCATCGGATGATGGTTTTAGAAGCCGTCATAACGGTTTGTATCGGCTTTGTAATTAGTTGGGGCCTTGGACATTTGTTTTACAGAGATCGGCCTTTTGTCGGACATTCAGTCATTCAGCTTATTCATCATGATCCTAATGCTTCATTCCCGAGTAACCATGCCCTTGGATCGTTTGCTCTGGCTACAATTTTATGGCTTCATCATCAAAAATTTCGTGTCCTCTGGGTTATCTTGGCTGTACTCATCGCAGTATCCCGCGTGTGGACCGGAGTGCATTATCCCTCGGATATTTTGGCAGGTGCGCTTATTGGTGCAGTTTGTGCCGTCGGCGTTCATCAATTCATTCGAAGCCGGAAGCTTCCTGGCATCTTCATGCAGGCGGCTATTATATTTTATGAAAAATGGGAGCATAAGCTGGGGCTTAAGCCTGGTGAACAGGCCAGAACTAAGATGACTGAGCACACTTCCTCTGTCCAAATGAAAAGCAGACGCTAAAGCGTCTGCTTTTTTATAAGCTTTATTATTTATGCTACCCGTTATGCTGTCGATTTGGAGCGAAGTGGCAGCATTCGTCGTTCTTCGTACCGCTGATAAAACCAAATACAAGCCGCCATCCAGCAGCCACTCATAAAATAGCCACCCACAACGTCGCTCGGATAATGTACGCCCAAATAAATGCGGCTCGTCCCGATTGCTACAATCAGCAGGCTGCTGAGTACAATAAGAAGGATACGCCCCAGCCTAGAAGGAACATGCTTCCACACTAAAAATGTCAGCGCCGCATACATGCTGAAAGCTGTCATGGAATGTCCGCTTGGAAAGCTGTATCCATTCTCTTCAATAATACGGTTAATCTCCGGTCTCGCACGCTGAAAAAGCAATTTTAGTATCGTATTCAGCATTACCGATCCCAATACACCAGCCGCCAAAAAAAGCAGTTCTCTGCGATGTCCCAATACTCTATAGAGCACGAACATGGCAATTAAAATGATGATCGCAACTGGAATCCCACTGCCGAGCATGGTAAAAAATTTCATTAGATGGGTCATGGCGGGCGACTCTAGTTGTCCAATAGCCGAAATAATTTCCTGGTCAAAATGCCGAACTTGATGGTCACTCACCCATAATGCGACCAAGCCAAAACCGAATGCACATACTATACATGTGAGCAGAGCCAAGGAAATGGGCAGCTTTGTTGATGTTTGCTTCATTTTCTATAGTTCCTCCATAATATTCATTGCGTGATAAAACAAAGTTCAGCATTAGCTTACATATAGGTCTTACTTTGCCCACTTTTCTCTTATCATTTCATTAAAAGAATTAGGTGCGTCACTTTATAATATAAGGATTTCATATTGACTACAAAATCGCAAGCGGAATGTAGCGAAAAAAGCAGCAGCAAAAAAGGACGCCATTCAAGCCTCATAAACGGCTCGAATGACATCCTAAGATTACACGTGACAACTACAAGCGCAATTCCCAAGTTAAACAAACATGATCTTCTAATTAGGTTGGTGTGACTTCTCCAATTTTAACCTTACTCTCTGCTTCCTCTATTGGATAGCGTCTGCGGAACCACAGCGACTGAAGCAGCAAAAAGGTGCCGCTTACTGTCCAATATAATGGCATGGCAGAAGGGGCATTAAAGGAAAAGATCGCCATCATAATCGGTGAAAGATAGCCCATGATCGCAAATTGCTTGCGCTGGTCAGGCGTCATCTGAAGCTGAGAAAGCTTGGCCTGTGCCAAGTATACAACTGCGACGACGATTGCCAAAATCCAGTCCGGCTGTCCGAGCCGGAACCATAGGAAGGAGTGAGACGCCAGCTCCGGGGTTAAGCGGATTGCAGTGTACATACCGCTCAAGATCGGGAGCTGAATGAGAATAGGCAGACAACCGATATTAAGCGGATTGAATTGATGCTCTTTGTAAAGCGACATCATTTCCTGCTGCATACTCTGCTGGCTGGCGGCATCTTTTTTGTTTTCATACTTCTTCTTAATTCGGTCCAAATCGGGCTGCATGGCGCTCATCTTGCGCTTCATCCCCTGCTGGGCACGCGTTTGACGCATCATAAGAGGAAGTAAGGCCAGCCGGACAATAAATGTCAAAGTCATAATCGCCAGCCCAAAGCTTCCACCAAACCATTGCGCCAATTGCTGAATAAGCCAAGAAAGCGGGAACACCACGTAATGATTAAAAAATCCCGGTGTCTGTGCATTTATCTCCGCAGCATTCGCACCACAACCAGACAGCAGCATGACCACCGCCAACACTACCATTAATCCAAATATCCGTTCTTTTTTACCCCAAAAGGTGAATCCCTTGAATCGTTTCATATGTTCCTCCTCGTTGATTGGCTGTGCCATCGTTCAACGAGGGAGAACAATCGGATGCATCTTCATCCGGCGCTTCCTTACGCCGGATATGTCGGGCCAGCCGGACAGGCATGTCCTGTCCACGGGCAGACATCGGCATCTGTGGAGAAGCATGAGACCTTACGGGCCCGCCTTCGACCCAGCATTCGGGTACATTGCCATGCAAATGAGCGAGATACGTATAAGTCACTGTGCACAGTAAGCCGATTGTAAATAAATAAGGGAGTAGGTCCTGAAGCTCAAACAAGGGATTCACCTCCTTCGGTTTGTTGCCACAATTATAGCACGAAAACCGGACAAGCGACTAATCTTTAATTAGAGATACAGGTTCGACACAAGCAACTGAATTTAAATATTTATGCTCAAAACAACCAAAATGCAAATACAACATGAAACTTTTGGTTTTTTTTACAGTCTAATCAAAGGTGACTTTCTGAAATCCTTACTCCCCTATTAACCATTAAAGGAGCCAGCGCGTATGAGAAAAACGATACATAGCACATTGTTTACAGGATTGGCGGTAGCCAGCATTGGGTTGCCCTTGATCAGCGGTGGATTCGCTGAAAAGGCAAGTGCAGAGCCGTCTGCGGTCTCTATGAGTAACGGCGCTTATAGCACCTCAATCCAAGCACCTGTGATCAAACCTTCCTGGTCTTTTCCCGTTATCCCAATCGATAGAAACCGATATCCAGATCAGGCGGTAACAATAGCGGAAAACGGTAAGGTATTCGCGGTTGACTCGAACCATAGACTGGTTGCCCTTGAGGCCAGTTCGGGTCGGAAATTGTGGCAATATGGTGATCAGCTTACCCCTGTTTTAACGTACAACAAAGGTATCATCTACGGAATGACACGAAGCGGTTCTATCTATGCCGTTACAGAAGCTGGCAAGAAAGTGTGGTCCACTCCGCTGGGATTTACTGAAGCATATCGTATTCAGCGCATTGGTCCGACTATATATATTATGCAATCGGTGCAAACGGCTGCCATTGATGCTGTCAGTGGCAAGGTGAAGTGGAAAATCAGTGAGGATAAGAACTCATACAGTGGTTTGGGCGAAATAATGGAAACTGACGGTGTGCTTATCCGCAACTATAATGTACAAGGCAGCCTGACCTTTGAACAGATTAATGCCTATGACGCTAAAACCGGCAAAAAGCTTTGGGACAGCTTTAGAACTTCCTTTCCACTGGCGGTTAAAGACGGAATCGTATACTCTGTAGCCAACACGTTTATGATTGATGATGACCCGGTAAACCATAAAGTTACGATCGCACAGTACGACCTCAAGACAGGTAAATCCAAAGGAGATCGTCAGTACCGCTGGACCGAGCCTGAAAATAAAGACGGTGTCTACCGATCTGGAGGTGTATATGGTTCTGCTTTTTTGTACGGCAAAGATCTTTATGTCTTTCAGGGAGAGACACTAGCTTCCTATGATTTTTGGAACTACAAGCCAGACAGCAAACCTGCTCGCAAGTGGGCGCAAAATGGCTATGATCAACTTGTTCCTTTATTGTCTATTCATGAAGGTCGCATGTTCTACCAAGATTTTAGTACATCCAGACTGACTGCTATGAAGCTGTCCTCAGGTCAATTCATTCATTACGACGGCGATAATCCGACCGTTCAAGCTGACGTATTCGGTAAAGGAGTCTACGTCGGGCAATCAGATGGCGTATTTCATGGCTATGATTTGATGAGCTTAAAGCCCGTGTTTGCTGTCAACACAGGCTCACGCTCCTTCGGTCCAACGCTCAAATCCGGTGGAATGATATTTATTCAAAGCGGAAACCGTCTGCTTGGCGTCAAGCTCCCTGCTTCTTTAAAATAAGGCCAAAGATTTCAAGCAGCATTCTCGCTGGAACAGCAAAAGGTTAACGGATAGCAAGCATACGATTCAATGCTAGTACAGCATCCTGTCTGATCTGAGCATCCACACGAATCACACCCACAGGCTCACCCCGATCAAACTGCTCCATTGCCCACAGCAAATGGGGAAGATCGATCCGGTTCATGGTCAGACAGGGACACATATCGGGATTGAGCGATTCAATCTGCTGTTCAGGGTACTGCTGCTTGATTCGTTGCACGAGATTCATTTCTGTGCCAACAGCCCATTGGGTTCCCGGCTCTGCCGCGCGAATGGTATCGATGATGAATTTTGTGGAGCCCGCGCAATCTGCGAGCTGTACGACCTCATAAGAGCATTCGGGGTGAACGATGACCCGGATGTTCTTATCACGCTCGCGGACATTGCGAATGTGATCTACTGTAAACTTTTCATGAACAGAGCAATGTCCTTTCCATAAAATAATTTTTACAGTTGCCGGGTCCTGTTCAGTCTCAAGCTGATCGGTCATTGGATTCCACACGGCCATTTCATTTAGCGGAATTCCAAGATCGTAAGCTGTATTGCGACCTAAATGCTGATCCGGCAGAAACAAAATACGTTCCTTTTGCTTCAGCGCCCACTCCAGCACTTGCTTAGCATTCGAAGAAGTCACGGTAGCCCCGCCATGCCGTCCTACAAAGGCTTTGATCTCTGCTGTGGAATTTACATACGTTAACGGAATGATCGTATCTCCTACCAACTCCTGTAAATGCTTCCATGCTCGTTCTGTCTGCTCCACATTCGCCATATCTGCCATCGAGCAGCCTGCACGCATATCCGGCAGGACAACAGTCTGTCGATCAGTAGTCAGCATATCCGCTGTCTCCGCCATAAAATGTACCCCACAAAATACAATAAACTCCGCTTCCTGATTTTGTGCAGCCAATTGAGCAAGCTGTAGAGAGTCTCCTGTTATATCAGCAAATTGAATAACCTCGTCCTTTTGATAGTGATGGCCCGGTATGAGCAGCTTGGGTCCCCATTTTTGTTTCAGCTCGGCCACTCGCTGCTCCATGTCAGCAACCGTCAGTGTCTTATAATGCTCTGGCATAAGCCCTCGATTTCCTTGTAAAACGTCAAGCATAGACATTAGAATCCCTCCATATCGATGCGGCTGATCGTTCCCGCTCTCACGAACAGATAACCGCTTTGTGTACATACATGTTTACAAGTGTCTTGACACTTATATTTACACATGCTTACAATAATCTCAAGAGTTTTTGAATGGAATTATTTTTAAGCAGGGAGGATTTGGTGTGATTTATCTGGACTATGCCGCTTCCACACCTATGTGTGGCGAAGCTTTAAATATGTATAACGTATTAAATAAGGAAATGTTCGGAAATGCCAGCAGTCTCCATGATGCGGGCGGTCAAGCAGCCTATACGCTAGATTACAGCAGGCAACGAATAGCAAATATGATTGGCGGGCAAAAGGAAGGCATCTATTTTACAACAGGGGGAACAGAATCCAATATGTTGGTTGTGCAATCGATCCTGAACGGGTTGCCGCAGCATAAAAAGCATTGGATCATGAGCGCTTTGGAACACCACTCGATGTACAACCTTGCTACTTTGCTGGAACGTCAGGGCTATGAACTGACCATTGTGCAACCGGATCGGGAAGGACGAATGACTCGCGAAACTCTTTTACCTCACCTGAGAGAAGACACCGGACTTGTCTCCGTACAACACGCTAATTCGGAAACGGGACTGGTTCAGGACCTTGCTGCCTTATCTCCCCTGCTACGCGAATGGGGTATTTTGCTGCACAGTGATGCGGTACAGACATTTGGGAATATTCGCGTAGATGTAGAATCCATGGGAGTAGATGCACTCTCTGTATCAAGCCATAAAGTGTATGGCCCCAAAGGTGTCGGTGCTGCATATCTCAAACCCGGAACCCCATGGCGTCCCGTGTACCCTGATACACTACATGAAAACGGATTTCGTCCTGGAACGGTTAATGTTCCCGGGATTGCAGCCTTTGTCGTGGCGGCAGAAATGATGACCGAACAGATGGAGTCGCATCAGGAGCGATATACTACCCTGAGAAGACACTTTATTACGAAAATTCAGGAAAGATCCATTCCGTTACGTTGGGCCGTACAGGAAAGCGAGAATAAAGCAGTGCTTCATCATATCGTAGGATGTTTTTTTCACGGTTACGAGGGACAATATGTTATGCTGGAATGTAATCGCAGAGGTGTCTGTATATCAACTGGAAGCGCATGTGCTGCCGGACACCACGATCCTTCGCCTGCCTTACAGGCGCTTGGAGCATCCGGCCGTGAAGCGTTACAATTTATCCGTGTTTCTTTCGGAAGAACGACCACCATCGAGGAATTGAATGTATTGGTAGATATTTTGACAGACCTGACGCATCGAAAAGAAAGGAGCTTATCCCGTTGACTGAATCTTTAAAACGGTCAGGTACGGATCGCCGCGAACAGCTACTATTGTGGCTCAAGAGCGAATCACCACTGACCGGGAGCGAACTGGCACGCAGATCCTCCGTCTCCCGACAAGTAATTGTCCAGGATATTTCCCTGTTAAAAGCAAGCCAAGAGCCTATCCTTGCAACAAGTCAAGGATACATTTATATGGAGCCTGCGAGTCAGGCAACTCCCTTAGCCTCACGTATTATTGTGTGTAAACATCGACCTGAACAGACAGAAGAGGAACTAAAGCTGATTGTGGACTACGGTGTAAGTGTGCAGGATGTTATTGTTGAGCATCCAGTATACGGGGATCTGACTGCTCCGATACGGGTTGGAACTCGCAAGGAAGTGGACGATTTTATCCGTAAAATCAGCTCCACCCAGGCCACTTATTTGTCCCAGCTGACGGGAGGCATCCACCTGCATACCTTGAATGCCTCGGACGAAGATAAAATTAATGATGCCTGCGCTGCATTGGAGCAAGCGGGCTTCCTAATGACGGACTAACTTAGTGCGCTTAGCGGAGCAAAGAAAATCCTGTCCAGTATGTGGAGTGCAACTGTGCTCCACATGGACGGTATTGTAGGCAGCGAGAAATAAAAAATCCCGGCCCCCTCATATAAGGGAATCGGGAATGAACTATGTGAGCTTAATTTCAAGCAGCTCATATTTAATTACAGCCATGGGTGCATCCACATGAATGATACTGCCCACTTCTTTTCCCAAAAGTGCCTTGCCTAAAGGACTTTCATAGGAAATTTTGTTATCAAGAACATCCGCCTCAGCAGGACTTACAATTTTGTATTCCATCTTCTCTGAAAATTCGATGTCATTCAGAATGACAGTCGATCCGATACTAACGGTTCTAAGGTCTAAATTACTCTCATCCACGACCCGGGCTTTGGTCAGCATCTTCTCCAATATGAGAATGCGGGTTTCCATAAACGCTTGGTCGTCCTTGGCTGAGTGATACTCACTATTTTCTTTCAAATCGCCGTAGCTGATAGCCAACTTAAGGCGTTCGGCTAGCTCCTTGCGTTTTACGGTCTTCAGTTCCTTAAGCTCATCCTCCAGCTTGGCCAATCCCTCTTTAGTTAACAATACTTCTTCATTCGACATATTTTATCTACAACTCCTATTTCAGCATTTTGCTTAATTCCAATTCAACGCTCAAAAATACAATAAACGAACTAAACCGTTTCAGTCTAAACATTGCTGATTGAAAACGCTCCTGGGATTTATGCAAATGCTCATTTGGCTTGCTTTATTGTAGTTTACTCTAAATCGGACCAACATGCGAAATAAATTACTGGATAACAGTAGCCAACTGCCTTCAGCCAGGATGATTCTTATAGTAACCAATGCTCTCTTATTCGCATATCGTATGATCATAACGTATATTGATGAGCACATGGAGTGCCGCTGTCCTTGTCTCTAATTTTGTGAAAACCAGGCAGGAGCAGTATATGGCGGGAGGAAGATTCAATGGCTTCCTTAGGAAAGAATGGTAATGGGAACGGGAATCGTAAATCCAAATCCCCCCTCAACGGTCAAAAGAAAAATGGATTAAACAGTAATTCGGCTATCTTTTCTGCGCTTCAAGGAAAAAATGTGGAGGTCCTCGTGGCAGCCCTCCTACTAACAGGAAAACTAAACGTCGATTCCGTGACTTTATACAGACAAGCAACATTGTTTTTAGGACTCACAGGAAAATACAAAACACTAGCATCCACTCCATCCAATGTCGATAATATGGTGAAATTTTTAAATGATAACGGGAATATGACACTGGACCAGGTGATACAAGCCTTTTCACAGAAAATAAATAATTAACAAGTGGCGAAAGGAGACTTATGCGGTGAGTGAGTTTGATGGAGAATATTTTGCAGAGGTTGTCATTATTGTGATTCTAGTTGCCATGTTCTTCTATGGCTCCTCAGATATAGAGGGACTTTCCGCTTCGCCAACCCAATCCTAAAATGATAATTCCCGCTTCGAAAAAAAATAAAAAAGCATCTATAGACTCTCACGAGGTCAATAGATGCTCTTACTTTTTAACGGCCCATCATTTCTACTTAATGGCCCTTTACTTCTACACTTATCGTTTGACTAGAAACTTCTCCTGAAGCATTGACTAACTCGGCCCGATACTCATATGTACCCGGCTTTTGATTTTGGATGTTGGTGACTGCACTTTGAGCCTGCGGGCTTTGGCTTAGAAAATCCTGGGCATCGATCAGTTTTCCATTTTCATATAAGTTGTATTTTGTCGCATTCGTGCCCCACCACATGTTCATTGTAAGGGTGTAGGTGCCGTCACCGTCCCAATTGTCATGAGACAGCACTGGAATGCTAGGGGAAGCATCGGTCACTTCGACAGTTAACGGATCGCTGGTCGTTTTACCAGAAGCGTTGATCAGTTCTGCAGTATACGTGTAGATACCATTGGTCTTGCCTGTAACAGGAATGACTGCATGCTGTGCTCCAGGGGAAGCGGCTTGCAACGATTGGGTGCCAATCAGCTTGTCGTTTTCGTACAACTTGAGTTCATCACCATTCGTACCCCACCACAGATTCATGGTGATGTTGTAGTTGCCATCCTTCAGCCCGGTGTCCTGCCCGTTATCATGCGACAGCACAGGTTTACCCGGCACTTCACCTACAGCAGTCTTTTCGACTCTAACGGTTACAGGATTGGATACGACCGTTTTACCGTCCAAGGTGACGCTGGCTGTAATCTCCGCGCTCCCCTCTTTTAGGGCCTTAAGTTCTCCATACGTATCCAGCGAAACGGATTCATGACTGCTGATATACTGAACAGAAGCGCGGCTTAAATCAGCTTCGCTGCCATCTGTCAGCGTACCCTTGAGATGTGTCGCTGCCGTGTCCCCAATGTTGAGGGTCGTTTGATCCATTGAAAGCTCTACTTCCTGCAAAGCTGCGCCTGTCTGAGATGAAAAATCATCCAGTCCACGCGGTTTTAACTGATAATTCCCTTTGAAAATCGCCGAAATTCCCTTCAGCTTCACTTGCTGTCCTTCTTGATATGGAAAAGATGTCCGAGTTAAGCCTGTACGTGCATCGACGCGCACATGGTGACTTACTTCACCAGATACTGCATCAAATTCAAACGAACCTACGGGAGTGGCGTCTATCACATTACGAATCATTGCCGTAGGAAGCTCGACCAACTGTCCTTGGTTCGCATCACTGAGTTCGGTGACTTGTACAGCTTCCGGAAGTTGTCCTTCTCCCGTTTTTTCAATTGCCACTGGATCGGTTAACTCTAGCTCACTATTATACAGTGCCAAGCTTGCTGTAAGCTTTACTCGATCCCCTTGGTGAAAGCCGCTTTGGTTCTGATATACATAAATACCGCCACTTTCATCCTGCATGTAAAAGGCTTGACCACCGAATGCACCTGGTTCTGTCGTCACAACACCCTCTAAGGTCACGACTTTGCCAGCCGGGAGACTCCGTGCTTCTGCGACACTGATACGAGTTGGAACCGTATTGCCTTCCTCAGGCAACGGCTGGGCCGGGACATCAGCCAGCATGACGGATTGGGTCAGCAGATTGCTGCCGTTTTGCCTCAGTCTAAGATTAGCTGAACCACTGGTTCCCGGCTTGATCCGCACCGTCAAGTCCTTATAGGCATGACCTTTGCCGTTGGACTCCAGGCTAAATGTTCCGCTATAGCCGTAAGAGGTTGGCCAGCTTCCATCCGGATTTTGAATTTGGGCTACTTGATTGCCGCCTGCAACATAAATACCTGTGCTGAATCCGCTAATCGTGCTGTTAGGAGCCAGTTGGTCGGCAGTAACCCGAATTTGAAAAGGCTGTGCATTGGGCAGCTGCTCTTGACGAACGATGCTGTACACTGGTTGCGCACTGGCTGTAGATCCGTCATAGGACCCTGCTTTGAATGTTCGCTGATCCCACCATTTGTAGCCGGCTGCGGGAGCGGACCAAGGCTCGGCTTGTGGTTCCGTGGAAGTCTGCGGCTCTTCAAAAGGCAGTAATGCCGTCGGCTGGTCCAGCTGTAAGCTTTTCACTTCCGTCAGGCTGGTATACTCCTCCTTCTTGGACAACCAGTCTACGATATTAACCAGTAACACAGCGTCATCCTGCTCCTTAAAGCCGTCATACGTTGTCTTCTTGGTTCCTGTCTCTTCGCGCAAATATTTTGGCGTTGCATCTTCGACAGGAGACGAGTCCCCAATGAAAGCAGCTTTGCCTTGCCCTAATTTCGATACAGCTGCATAAGGTCCTTCCGGAATGCCGCCTCCGTTATAAACGCCCTGATCTACCGCGTTGCCCCAAGCCTGATTGGTTTTAGGAAGATATACGATTCCCTTGGCTTTCGCTGGGTCGATAATTGCGAGTGTTGATCCTGCATGCATTGCGACATTGCTCACTCCAGCTGTAATGTTGAACGCCTGCGCTGGCTCAACAATCTGATTGGCCGTGATATCGCCTAATGCATTGTAGCGAAAGCGCACACCAAACTGGCTGCCCAGCCAATCTGAGCTGACTACGCCCTGCATTGCTGCCGAGCTTTTTTCTTCCGCACTCATTCCCTTCGCAGGGTCTTCCCATGCACCACGACGATAGCCATTAATGCTCTCCGATCCGTCCCAGCGATTCTTGTTGCGGTCCGCGTTATAATGATCTCCAATGAAAAAAATACTATTGCCTGCTTTTACATACTGCTCCATTGCAGCCTGTTCGCTCTGTTTAAAAGGAATATTCGGCTCTGCCGTAACAAATACATCATAATTCTTTAGATCATTGTAAGTAATAGGCGTAGATTGGCGAAGCTCGTGTACATCATAGCCATTACTCGCGAGGGCTTGGCCGAAGTCTGAAAATCCACCATCAATCACCCAATCTGCTGCGCCAGCTGTCTGTCCATGTGTATTATCAAACAGCACTTTTTTACCAGCGTTCTCATTGACCACTTTCGCTGCAATGAAGGGGGCTGGGTCCGCCGGACCTTCTGCCCGTGCCGGTTGCATGCTGCCCGCAACACCAGCGTACAACGATAAAGTGAAAACCATAGCAGTTGCGTATTTGAAGCTACGGGATGTAAAACGACGAAAGATTCCCATTCTTTTCCTCCTGTTTGTTGGTTTAAAGCCCCTCTGGGGGGGCATCAGATACAAATTTTAGCATTCATTTATGTTCGAATATGCATTGTTTTGTAAATCTTTAGGAATAATGAATAGGAAGGAAATTCCAATAAAAAAGATACACCGTATGCAGCAATGTGAGTACGGCAAATAGGATTTTCCCGGCAGCCCGGGTTCTTCTTTCCCCTGTAATCAGCTTTGCGCCATTCACGATTAATACCCACACGGCAATGAGTGCTGAAATGAGTGGCAGCGTGCAAATTCCCCAGATATACCACGCGGAATAGCCATACACGATCTGATTGTTACCATAGATGACCTGCACCCCGAGAAAAATCGTATTTAGTGACGCAATGAATGCAAGGTTGGACGAAATGTGATTATTCGTTTTACGGATATCTCTGATCACATATCTTACGATCCAAATCAGCAAGGTCGTGATGAAAAATAAGGAGGCGGCAGCGTAGCTGACAAGCAGAGTCCAGGTACAGTGCCAAAGTGTCGTCTGCTTCATGGTCTTACTATCCGGGGCAACCATCATCCACGTACCGTTTTCCTGATACAGCAAAATTTTAAGTTGGCCCCCCTTTTCCACAAACAATCCATCGCCTGCTGCTTGAAAAACTTTGTCTGTTGCTTCATTCTCATTTGGGTATTTTCCTTTAACAATTAACTTATGATCATCTTGAATTCGCACGGTGTATGTAATGTTTCCCAGTATCCGAATCCATTTTCCCCACCCATGAACAGGATTAGAATCCACCTGATATACGCCCTCAATCTCTGGCGAAAGCTTCACTTGGGTGGAAGAACGAGTTAGTGACTGCGAAACGGCCTGCGGCTCTGAGGGCAGCATTTGGGCTATCGCATGGATGACTTTTCCATGAAGCAGGGTGTCCGTGTCAGCTGAATTAATGATCACAAAAATACCGATCTTTTGCGACGGAATCAGTACCATTTCGGAAATAAAATCATCAATTTCCCCGGTAGCCCACAGCATAGGTACTCCCGTCTCCAAATGACCACGGAAAAATCCGTAGCCTACGCCATCCAGTCGTGCATCGACTGCAAATTGCTGCGCATGCATCACTTTTACTGTATGTGGCTGGAGCACCACTTTGCCCTCATACTTGCCCTGGTTTAAATGAGTGATCAGGTAATGGGAAAACTCGTTGGGTGTGACGTTCAACGCTCCTGCTCCCGGCAGATTGATATATGACAAAGGCTGTTTCAAATACCCTCCATCCTTCCACTGATACGATTGAGCCAGTGCCGGATGATTTAACGGCAATTCCAGCGTCGCGCTGGGCATATTCATCGGCTGGAACAGATGTGTACGGAGGTAATCGTTCAGTCCCTGACCGCTTACTTGCTCCACGATATTACCGATCAGACCGTAGGCGACATTGCTGTAATCATACTGAATTCCAGGTTTGCGGATGGGAGGCTGATTTTGAAAATACGTGCTGAGATACTGCTCTGTGGGCAAAACGCCTGCCCGAGTCGAGCTGTTAATGTCGTACAGCGCTTCATCCAATCCTGAGGTATGTGTCAAAAGCTGATGCAAATTGAAAGGCTGATTTTGGTATTGCGTAGTTTTATAGCTGTGGAGATAGCTGTTCACGTCTTCATTCAAATCAAGCTTGTTTTGCTCAACCAGCTGCATCGTGGCGCTTGCACTAAATGATTTGGTTAGAGAGCCGACACGAACAATGGTCTTCGCTGGATCGAATGCCACTTTCCGCTCCAGATCTGCATATCCATAGCCTTTACTAAAAAGGATTTGGTTTTCTTGGGTCACGACGACCGCAGCCCCCGGAATATGCAATTTTTCCAATTCTGTATTCATGATATCGTCCACTGTTTTTTCCAATGAATCAGGTGTTATGCTGTCTGTTGCCCATGCCGAAGCAATGAGCAGGTTCCAGAGAAACAACGCTGCTAAAAATGCGGATAGGTAGCAAATGCCTTTATTCTTCATATTGAAGTACCATCCTTACGTATGAAGTTGAGTTAATGATTTGAACCGTGCGGTGATTGCATAGCGAGCAGATATTTATACTCCGTTTGGAAGCCATCAGCATGGCGCTATGGAATCATCGCACTTCCCATCGCGGGAGTGCACATGATAAAGCGAATCCTGATCGAATCGTGTAAGCAGAAGGCTTCTTACCTGTCGATCAGGATTCATGTATTACAGATTAAAAATTAGTGATTCAGTTCGTTACATCACCGACCATAGATTTTCAAGATTTATGTTGTGCCAAATCTTGTGTCATGTCTTTGTCCGTGTTCCGAGTTATCTTTTGTATTGTGGCACGGATACTTTTTACATTTTCCTCGATAAATCCGGGTTCCAGTAGTTCATAATGATTACCAATCAAGCTATGCTCTTCATAGCTACCTTGTGTAGCATCTTTCCATAAAAGTCGATTATCTCCTGTACCCCTCACCGTTTCCGATCCAACGGCGACAAAGCCGTGAATATTCGCCTGAACGCTCTCTGTATTCACAAGCTGGTTGCCATACACCGCGTAAGCGATCATTTTACGTTGGTACGTTTCATTCAACAGCTCACGGTAGGATTCGGGAACCTGTTCCAGCATGTCATGAATTTCATGCTCTGTTTCTTCAGCTGTGAAGGGCAGGGCTTCCGCCCTTTTGACCGAATCGAGCATAAAAATATCGGATACAGCATGGCCTTGACGTTCCAGTGTGTCAGCAACCTTATGCGCCAGATTACCACCTATGGAATAACCAAGCAGCACATACGGACCTTGCGCTTGCGTGCTGACGATCAAATCAACGTAACGTGCCAGCATGGCCTGCTCATCCGCAGCATCATCCACGAACTCCAATCCATACACGACTGCGTCCTGATCCAGTTGTTTCGCCAGCTCCGCGAACGACAGCCCGTATCCAAGCATAGGAGGAAAGCAGAAGATGGAGATCGGACCGTGTTCATTCAACCGAATGATTGGACTATCGGCCTTGTATTCCAGATCGGCTTTCAATAATGTGAGCGCCTGCTCTTCTATAGTCGGGAAGTCCATTACACTACGGATGGGAAGCTCAATGTCTGTGGCAAGGTGAACTTTGCGTATAAGCTCTAGTACTTTCAAGGAATGTCCACCCAACGTGAAAAAGTCATCATGGATACCCACTTGTGGAATTTCAAGCACTTCCTGCCAAATGGATGCCAGCAACTGCTCCACATCGGTTCGCGGTGCGACATATTCTATACCCGTGTGCAGCCCTTTGTCCGGCACAGGTAAAGCTTTGCGGTCGATTTTGCCGTTTGTCGTCAGCGGAAACCGATCCAGCTGTACAAATGCGGATGGAATCATATAGCTCGGCAGACTGGCCGACATCGCAGCTCGAATCTCACGGATGGTCAGCTGTTCATCAGCAGTAAAGTAAGCACATAATTGCTGCTGACCTGCTCCATCCCGCAAAGCAATAACCACGCTATCCCGCACGGACGGTACACTTGCCAGCCGCGCCTCCACCTCACCCAGCTCAATCCGGTAACCGCGAATTTTAACCTGTTGATCAATCCGTCCAGCGTATTCCAGTATGCCGTCTTCACGCCAGCGAACAAGGTCTCCCGTACAGTACAGGCGATCTCCGTCCCTCCACGGGTTAGCAAGAAATCTCTCAGCCGTCAGCTCAGGACGATTTAGATAACCACGTGCAACTCCGTCTCCGCCGACGACCAGCTCACCCCAAGCTCCGACCGGTTGCAGGTTAAATGACGAATCTACAACATACGCCGTCGAATTGCAGATGGGCCGTCCGATCGGCACAGAATCCAGCTGTTCTTCCGTAATGTGATACGTCGTCGAAAAGGTTGTGTTTTCCGTTGGCCCATAGCCGTTAATGATGTTCATGTCTGGATTATCGCGCAGGACCCGGTTAATATGGGGTGCAGACAAAACATCACCACCAACCAGCAAATACTTCACATCGCCGAAAAGTTTACTATCCTGCTGTGAAAGCTGATTAAATAACGGTGTGGTCAGCCACATCATGGTGACGTGATGATCCCGTATCGTCTCTTTAAGCTTGGCCGCGTCCAATAGATCATCCTTATGCACAAGAACAAGCTGACCACCATTCAGTAGCGCACCCCAAATTTCAAACGTAGATACATCAAATACAAACGCGCAAGTCTGCAGCATTCGAGTCGATTCATCAAATGGCACATAATCCGTATTGCGGACAAGGCGCACGACACTTTGATGCTCAACTACGACACCCTTAGGTTTACCTGTTGAACCTGAGGTATAAATGACATAAGCAGCATGATTACCCGCTCCATCTATACCCAGATTGGAAGCATCTGCACTGTAGGACGTATCCTCATTCAGATTCACAATCTGTCCGTCGAAATAGCAACGATCCAGTAAATCCTGCTGAGCCAGCAGCAGCTTAGCTCCCGAGTCCTCCAGCATATAACGGATACGGTCCTCCGGATATTGAGGGTCTACCGGCACATACGCGCCTCCAGCCTTCAAAATAGCGAGTGTTCCCGTAATCATATCCAGTGAGCGCTCCGTCAAAATGCCAACAGGTTCATCGGATTTCACCCCTGCATCACGCAGCGTATGCGCTAAACGGTTGGCTGTCTCATTGAGTTCCCGATAGGTCAATGATTGATGACCCAAAGCTACAGCAATATGATCCGGCGTGCGCTCTGCCTGCTCCTCAAACAGTTTTTGGATCGTGTGATTGCTTGGATATGCAGAGGCAGTGTCATTAAACTCTCCTGTAATTTGTTGTTTTTCCGCCGCTGTAACCAGTTCCAGCTCTTCTACGCAAACATTCGGGTTAAGCAAAACTTGCTCCAACAGATTCACAAAATGCCCATGCAGACGCTTAATGCCTGTTTGATCATAACTTAACGCATTATACATAAAACGAATCTTGATGCATTCTCCCGGCATAACGACTAAGCTCAGATCATAGTTAGTCTGCTCTGCAGCCACCACGTTGGAAATTGGGAATGTATCCTGCCCGTCACTTCCCAGTTCTTCGACCTGCTCATCTACCGGATAATTTTCAAACACCATAATATGGTTAATTAAATCCTGTTTCTGGTCGGTCAATGCCTGAATCTCAAACAGTGGATACGTATCATACGCATGAGAAGCCAGCGCCTGCTCCTGTGTTTTCTTCATAACTTCTGCAAAGGATTCCCCTGCCTCACTAAGAATGCGAACTGGAATGGTATTAATGAACAAGCCGATAATATCCTCTACCCCGATAATATCCGATGGACGGCCTGAGACGACACTACCAAATACGACATCACTGTGGTTGTTATATTTTTGCAGCACAATCCCCCAGACGGTTTGTAATAACGTATTCATGGTCACCTGATATCGCTTAGCCGTCTCCTCCACCCGGAGGGTCAACTCACGTTCCAAAACCGTCACCCAATCACTAGCCGTGTTGCCTCCACTCTTGCGACCGGATTTTACAGCTGGTAATGCTGTTTGCTGCTCATATCCAGATAAATAGCTGCTCCAGTAGTCGGTTGCCGCCTTGGCATCCTGTGCTTCCAGCCATTCAATAAAGCGGCTGTACGGCACTGCCGGTGCCAGCTCTGGTACTCTGCCCTCCTGAAGTGCTGCATAGCTTTCAAACACTTCTTTATTTATAAGGGACAGGCACCAGCCGTCCATGACGATATGATGGAAGCTCCATACAAAATGATAGCTGTCTTCTCCGGTACGTAAAATCGCTACACGCAGCAGGACATCCCGACGCAGATCAAAGCCCCGTGCTTTATCTTGTAGCTTGAAATTTTTCACCCTGGTATCTATTTCATCCTCATCCAGATGGTGTAAATCTTCATATTGAAAGCCGCAATCCCGATTTCGATACACCACCTGCAACGGTTCCGTATCTCTGCCAAAATAAAAATGTGTACGCAGCGCCTCATGTCGCCGAACCAGAATATTCAGGCTTTCTGCAAAAGCCCGAATGTCCATCTGACCTCGCATATCATAAGAAACCTGCTCAAAATATGCGTCATTTGCAGCTGCTTGACTATCTAGCTGGCTGTGAAACAGCATCCCTTTCTGCATAGGGGTCAGTGCATATACATTGTCGATCTCACCCGCAGCACCCATTTCAGATAAGAGGCTGTCCAAGCCCTCCACACTCATTCCTTTGTAAGAAATATCACTTGGGGTAAGCTCCGGGTGTTCTTTATGGATGCAATGCGCCAAAATTTCACGCAGGCTCGATTCCAGGAATTTCGCCAATCGCTCGATGGTCTCCGGTCTATAGCTGGTACGACTATAGCTAATCGTCAGACCCAGTTGGCCTCCCGAAATAATGCCGCCAAAATCCAGCGTATACGTTCGAGCCATGGTCGGGCTCAGCGGCATCCCACCTTCATATGAGGATGATTGCAAGTCGTTCCCTTTCATATCCTGATCGAACTGTCCCAAATAGTTAAAGCTGATTTCGGGATCTGTCGTAAATATGGCTGGAGATGCCTCCGGTGCCTGTGTCTGACGGTCGGATAAATATTTCAGTACACCGTAGCCAATCCCTTTTTGCGGAATGCCGCGCAGCCCTTCCTTCACACGCTTAATCCGTTGCGAAAGTGCCAGTTCTTCCGGCATATCGAGCAAAACAGGATATTGGCTTGTAAACCACCCTATCGTTCGAGTAATGTCCACCTCTGGTAAAATGGCTTCACGTCCATGTCCCTCTAGATTTATCAGGAAACGATCATTTCCACTCCATGCTTGCAATGCCATTCCTACCGCCGTCAACAACAGGTCATTAATTTCTGTACGGTAGGCACGATTGGCCTGCTTGAGCAGCTGCTCTGTCTCTGCATGTGTCCACAAAGCAGTAACCGACTCACTATCGCCAATCAATGGCTTTTCGTGCTCGTTATGCCCATAATCCTGCGGCAAAGAAGCCAGTTCCGCTTGTGCAAGTTTCCCCCAATACGCTCGCTCATGTTCCATAGCTGGACTGTTGGCATAAGCGTGCAGCTGCTCGGCCCATGTTTGGAACGAATCTGTTTTATGAGGCAGCTGAATCACCTGTTCACCCTTGGAGGCTTGATCATAAGCAGTCGCCAAATCCTCGAATAAAATGCGCCAGGATACCCCGTCCACCGCCAAATGATGAATCACGATCAGCAGATGATCTCCATCCGGGCAACGGAACAGCCCCAGTCTCATCAGCGGACCTTCGCTTAGGGAAATACCAGATTGAATTTCATTGCATTTCGCTTCAATTATCTTCGCCAAATCTTGCTTGTTTACATCGCTGTCATTATAGTCAAAGCATTCCAGATGGTACGGTTCGCCTTCCTCTACACTGCGGTTCCATGCTGTACATCCGTTCTCCGACAAACTAAAAACCATACGCAATGCATCATGGTGCGAAGTAATCTGATGGAGCGCCCGCCGTAGTGCCTGTTCGTCATAGCCTTCCTGACGATAGAGCATGACAGATTGGTTAAAATAGTGTGGTTCTTCCGTTGGCTGTTCAAAAAACCAGCGCTGAATCGGTGTAAGCACTACATTTCCTGTAACCTCGCCCTGCTCGGCTATTCGGTTAACAGGCTGAATATGTGTGCTTAGTCCCGCAATTGTCGGGTATTTGAACAAATCCTTCATTTCCAGCTTGTATCCAGCCTGAAACAAGCGGGACGATACTTGGATGGCCTTGATGGAGTCACCACCCAAATGGAAAAAGTTATCCTGTATTCCGACTTTCGGGATACCAAGAATGGCTCCCCAAGCCGTAGCCAGTGCCTGTTGGACATCCGTCTCGGGTGCCACATAATCCATACCTGTATCGAGATTGTGCTCAGGTGCGGGCAGTGCCCTGCGGTCTACTTTGCCATTCAGCGTCAAAGGCAGTCTGGAGAGCTGCACAAAGTAAGACGGCACCATATAGCCAGGCAGATCCTGCGACAAAATGTTACGTAAGTCGCTGGCGCTCAATTCACTGTCTGTTGCAAAATAGGCACACAGCTGTTTTTGTCCGTGATCGTCCTGCCGCACGGTAACAACCGATTCCTTCACACCTGGAATCGTGGACAATCGGGTTTCAATTTCACCCAGTTCAATGCGGTAGCCGCGAATTTTGACCTGTTCATCCATTCTTCCCTTGTACTCCAGTACACCATCAGCACGCCAACGCACTAAGTCTCCTGTACGATAGCAATATTCTCCAGACCGGAATGGACTTTCAATAAATTTTTCCGCCGTAAGCTCGGGCCGATTCAGATATCCTCGCCCAACACCGTCGCCACCGACGATCAGCTCTCCCCAAGCTCCGATAGGTTGCAGCTTCAACGAACGATTGACCACATAAGCGGTCGAGTGATCAATTGGACGTCCAATGGGAATAGCCTGGGTTTGCGGTTCTGTAATGTCATAGATGGTGGAAAAGGTGGTGTTCTCCGTCGGACCATAAATATTGGCCAGGCGAAGCTGCGGGTACTCCTTCAACACACGATTGACGTGTGGTACAGACAACACATCACCACCCACGAGCAACTCCTTCAAGGACGCAAACACTCCGATTTCTTGCTGCGAATACTGATTGAATAAAGCCGTAGTCATGAACATCGTGTTAACACGATACTTGTCAATTGCCTGTTTGAGCTTGGAGGCATCCAGAATAGTGTCATGGCTTACCACATACAGTTGTCCCCCGTTCAGCAGCGTTCCCCAGATTTCAAATGTGGAGGCATCGAACACAACTGCGCCCAATTGCAGCATACGTGTATTTTCATCAAGCATGGCATAGCTTTTGTTTTTCACTAGGCGCACGACATTACGGTGCTCAATCATCACGCCCTTCGGCTTGCCTGTCGTACCAGAGGTGTAGATCACATACGCAAGATCGGAAGAAGATCCCCCTGTTGTAATCGCAATTGTTCCATCCGTCTGAGCGTCACATTCAGATTTGCTATTGCATCGCTGTTCATCACTCAAATCGATGACCGGAATGCCGGGTTCAAAAGGCATCTGCTCACGTCGCTGTAACAGTAACAGCCCCGCACTGGAATCCTCCAGTAAATAACGGATACGCTCTTCAGGATAATCAGGATCAATGGGAACGTAAGCCCCTCCGACCTTCAAAATCGCCAGCATACCGACGACCATTTCAATGGAGCGTTCAGCCATAATCCCTACTCGCTGTGTCTCTGGCTCGGACCCGCGCTGTATCCCTTGGGAAGCGAGTATGCGTGCCAGACGGTCGGCACGTTCATTCAGCTCGCGGTAGGTAAGCTGTACGTCCGCAAAGGTGATGGCCAGCCGATCTGGTGATTGCGCTACCTGTTCCTCGAACAGCACATGCAGTGCTTGATCTCGTGGATACGGATAGTCTGCTACCGTATCATTGAATCTCTGCACAAGCAGCTCTTTTTCTTGGGCCGAAACCATTTCTATAGCCGAAAGAGCGATATCCGGCTGTTTTATAACCGCATTGATAAGCTGCTGCAAATGTTCAGTCAGTCGTTCAATGGTTTCCCGTTTGTACAGCCGAGTTCCGTATTGAAGAGCACAGGAAATTTGTTCTTCATCCTCCACTGCGAACAGACTCAAATCAAATTTGGCCGTCGTTTGCTCACTTGGATAAGATGCCAATTGCAGCCCCGCCAGCTGCTGCTCTTTTTGCTCTATGTTTTGTAGTGCAAACATGGTATCAAATAACGGATTACGGCTTAAATCTCGATCTACGCCCAGCTTCTCCACCAGCTCTTCAAACGGATAATCCTGATGTTCAAAAGCCTTTAACGCGTTTTCCTTGACCTCCAACACATAATCGCGGAACGTTTTCCCGCCTTCTGGATAATTACGGATTGCCAGTGTATTCACGAACATCCCGATCAGACTGCCAAGATCCGCATGAGGCCGCCCTGCAATTGGCGAACCGACAATAATATCCTCCTGCCCGCTATAGTGGCTAAGCAAAGCCGAATAGGCAGCCAACAGCACCATATATAATGTCGATTCCGTCTGCACCGCAATGCTTTTTAAGCCTTCGCTTTGTCGTTGGTCAAGCGTAAATTCCAGCACATCTCCTTCAAAGCTTCTCACCGCTGGGCGTGGATAATCAGTCGGTAGATCAAGCACAGGTAGCTCTCCTGCGAAGGTATTGAGCCAGTAGTTTTCCTGTTCCCGGTAGCGTTCACTTTGCTGCTGCTTCTGTTGCCAAGCGGCGTAGTCTTTATACTGAATGCGTAGCGATGGCAGCGTGTCGCCTGCATATAAATGAATAAAGTCCTGAATTAGTACATTTATAGAGGTGCCGTCCGAAATGATATGATGCATGTCCATGAGCAAAATATAATGCTCTGGGTCTGTTTCAATCAAACCAACTCGGAATAACGGGGCCTGCCCCAGATCGAATGGTTGGACAAAGTTACGTACCAGCTCATCCGTTTCCTTTGGGGCAGCTCCGTGAGCATAGGTCAATTCCATGCAAAAAGGAACCTCGTCATGTACTCGCTGGACAGGTTCACCGTTCATGGTCTCAAAACTTGTGCGCAATGTTTCATGGCGGTCAATAAGCTGACGGAACGCGTTATCCAGTGCCTTGTGATCAAGTGAACCGGTCAGAGTCAGGGCACCAGGTATGTTATAGCTAATTCCCGCTCCATCAAGCTGATTGAGGATATACATCCGTTTTTGAGCTGAAGAAACCGCATAAAATGGCTTATTCTCCGTAACAGGGATGGATTCATAGGTGGTTTGCTCCAGTGCTTCAATAACCTGCGCCAGCTGTTCAATTGTTGGATGCTGGAACAGATCCTTTAGCTGCACATTTTTATGCAATTCCTTATAGATGAGTGATATGACATGTGTCGCCCGCAGGGAATGTCCTCCTGCCTCAAAAAAGTTATCCTTAATCCCAATGCGCTCAAGCTCCAGCACATCTTTCCAGATGCTAGCCAGTTGTGCTTGTAATTGATTTTGAGGAGGTACATATTCTGCGCCTGAGCTTACACCTCCCTCTGGTTGTGGCAGCGCTCGGCGATCCACCTTGCCATTGGGCGTCAGTGGCAATTGCTCCAGCTGCACAAAATACGACGGTACCATGTAGCCCGGTAGCTCCTGGCTCAAAGCACTACGCAGCTCACTTGTCGCTACTTCCGCATGGGTGACCACATATGCGCAGAGCAGCTTTTGCCCCTGCTCATCTTCATGTGCAATTACAACAGCTTCTCGGACTGCCTCCAGCTTCAACAGCTGTGCTTCCACCTCGCCCAGCTCAATCCGGTAGCCTCGAATTTTCACCTGCGCGTCGATTCGTCCCTTATATTCCAGCGTCCCGTCCGCATTCCAACGCACCAGGTCCCCTGTTCGATAGCAGCGTTCGCCCCCACGGAACGGACTGTCAATGAACTTTTCGGTCGTCAGTTCTGGGCGGTTTCGGTATCCGCGAGCCACCCCGTCACCACCGACGATCAGTTCTCCCCACGCTCCAACAGGCTGGAGCTGCATCGAACCGTCCACGACATATGCCGTCGAGTTATGGATCGGGCTACCAATGGGCACAGATGCCGATTGAACGCCGGTAATGGCATGTGTGGTGGAAAAGGTCGTATTTTCCGTCGGACCGTAGCCGTTAATGATATGTAGATTCGGATGGGCCTCCAATACCCGGTTAATATGCGGTACGGACAGCACATCACCACCAACCAATAGCTCCCGCATCCCCTCAAATAGTTCCAAGTCCTGCTGGGATAGCTGATTAAAGAGTGGTGCGGTCAGCCACATCGTGGTAATGCCATGATTGCGAACAACTTCCTTGAGCTTGGGCGCGTCCAAAATAACATCCTGACTCACCAGCACCAGCTGTCCACCGTTCAATAACGCACCCCAAATTTCGAAGGTGGACGCGTCAAAGACAACAGACCCGGTCTGCAAAATGCGCGTGTCGGCATTCAAGCGTGCATAATTTGTGTTTGTCACCAAACGCACGACATTTCGGTGCTCCACCATAACCCCTTTGGGCTGGCCTGTAGTCCCTGAGGTGTACATAATATAGGCCAAGCGACCAGCTGCGCTCGCTTTCGGTTGTTCTTCAGTTGCATAAGCGTGCTGTATTTGTTTTGCTTGTTCTGATTGCGTAGCTTTGGGTTGCATGTTTTCTGGTTGTATGGTTGTCGTAGAAGCAAGTTCGGGACTGGCGGAAATGGAGTAGAACGGATCTAGGCAGTCCACGTATCCCGGATCAGTATTCGTTCCGTGATCATTCGGCAAAATGGGATCATAACGATCAGCATCATCCGTTCCATAAATTGTAGCATCGCTAAGGTCAAGCACCCTTCCCTTAAAATCAGTGGGCCGATGTTCCATTCGCTGCACGAGCAGTATGTCCGCACCGGAATCCTTCAGCAAATAGCGTACACGCTCATCCGGGTAATCAGAATCAATGGGTACATATGCTCCACCTGCTTTGAGAATTCCGAGCATACCGACAATCATCTCAATCGAGCGTTCAGCTACAATGCCGACCGTCTGCTCGGTGCGGATTCCCTGCTTACGTAAAGAATGAGCCAGTCGGTTGGCCTTTTCATTCAATTCTGCATAGGTTAGGCTATCTTGCCCACACACTACCGCCACCTGCTGTGGTGCCTGCTTCGCCTGTTTCTCGAACAATTCATGAATAGACGCATGACGTGGATAATCCACATTTGTATCGTTGAAGGTATGGACCAGCTGCTCTACTTCTTGCTCTGACAGCACTTGTGTTGTGGAAATCGCCAACTCTGGCTGCTGCAAAACAATAGTGTACAGCCGCAGAAGCTGCTCAACAAAGTGCTCAATCGTCGTCTCGCTATAACGGTCGCTATTATACTTTACGTTCAGGGAGACCGCTTCATTTTCCCATTGAAACTGGAAATCTAGTTCAGATTGTACGTGATTCAAAAAATCAGAAATATGAATGTTTTGCAAGGATACTGTGGTGTGAATAAGAGGCTTTCCATCCTCATTACGTTGAATGTCAAGTAATTCAGAATAGTTCCAAAAAGGAATGTTTTGATGTTCAATAGCTTCGCCGACAGAGGTTTTGATTTGAGACAGCAAGGCTTTGAAGGTTGTGCTGGAATCCAGCGTATTTTTCAATAAAAGCAGATGGTTGATCGGCTTTGTAGCACCGTTGCTAGACTTGGCTACCGGAATGCCCAGCAGCACACGTTCCTCACATGTGTATTTATGCAATAAGCTCTCTACTCCAGCAAGCAGGACCATAAACACGGCCCATGGAGCGCCACCTGTTATAGATGATATTCTTTGGGAAATTTCAGTTGGAAATGTGAGCGTGTACGTATGGGAATTTAAACTCGTTACAGTTGTATTTCTGGACACATGGTTGGTGTAGGGTAGGCAGATGATATGATCCTCAGATTCCAGTTTATGACTCCAGTAATTTTTTTCCTTCTCAAATAAGGCTTTCAATGACATCCCTCCTGCTTCTCGGGGCCTGTTCCCCCGGTTGGATGGTGCGTTGTTACGTACATGAGCGTTGTGTCAGAAAAAGAATACTTTGCAGGCAAGGGCAGTCGGACAAGCCGCCGCCCTCTGCACACGCAAAGTGAATTCATTGCATTTAGAAAACAAAGTCGATGGAATCCGGCGAGAAGCCTTCCGGTTGCTCGTCCGAGTTCACCTGAATATCGCTTAACAGCAAATCTGGATTGATCCCAACCTGGGACAGGATCGCTATCAAATCTCTGGTTAACCTCTCAATAGCGTCGGCTCCAAACAGCTTCGTGCAATATTCAAAGGAACCCTTGATTTCCCCGTCTTCATCACTCATAGACAAGGTCAAATCGAATTTGGAGATGCTGTGCTCCTGAACATATGCACTGAAGGACAGCGTTTCAAGCTGCGCTTCCGGCGACTCCGTATTTTGCAGTACAAACATAGTGTCAAATAATGGGTTACGGCTTGCATCCCGTGCTACATCCAGCTTTTCCACCAACTCTTCCAGTGGATAATCCTGATGCTCGAAGGCTTGCAGCGTACGATCTCTGGCTTCTAGCAAGTAGCTGTGGAACGTTTGGTTGCCCCTCGGCTGATGCCGGATGGCTAGCGTATTCACGAACATTCCGATCAGTGGCTCCAGCTCAGGCAACAAGCGTCCTGCTACCGGCGTACCGATGATCAAATCGTCCTGACCGCTGTATTTGGACAGCAGAACGGTGTAGGCGCTTAATAGCACCATGTACAGCGTGCTTCCGGTCTGTGCCGCAATTCGGTGCAGTTGCTCGGATACATTTGCGTCCACTGTAAATTCATACATCGCACCCTCGAAGCTGCGAACAGCAGGTCTAGGATAAGCAATTGGCAAATCCAGTACCGGCAATTCTCCGGCTAAATGCTCCAGCCAGAAGTGTTCCCGGCGTTGGTATGATTCACGTTGCATCTCCTGCTGCTGCCATATTGCATAGTCCTTGTACTGAATTTGCAGCGGCTTTAATTCCTGCCCTTCGTACAGTTGTACCAGCTCCTGCACGATATTGTTAGACGATACACCGTCTGAAATAATATGGTGCATGTCGTACATCAGGAGATGGCGCTCTGGTCCAGTTTGAATAAGACGGACACGCAGCAGTGGCGCCTGGCGAAGATCAAAGCTGCGCACAAAGGACTCGATATAGGCTTCGGCTTCGAACTCCCTGGCCTGCAAGTGCTCTACTGCAAACTCCACTTGATCGTAAATCCGCTGAACGACCTCGCCTTCCACCATTTCAAAGGAAGTCCGCAGCGTTTCATGGCGGGCTATTAACTGACGGAACGCATCCTCCAGCCGATCGGCCTGAAGCGGCCCCTCCACGGTTAATACACCCGGCATATTGTAGCTGAGATCCCCACCTTCCAGATGGCTCAAAATGTACAGTCGTTTTTGAGCCGAGGAAACCGGGTAGTACGCCTGTTGCGCCGCCGCAGGGATCACCGTATAGGTGTCTGTACCGTGCGTAGCTATGAGCTGGGCTTGCTGCTCAATCGTAAAGTGTTGGAACACCTCACGCAGCGTAATCCGGCTGTCCAGTTCCTGATGGATTTTGGCCACCAGCGTCGTTGCCCGCAGGGAGTGCCCACCCACGTCAAAGAATGAGTCGGTGACTCCTACGCTGGACAGTTTCAAGACATCCTGCCAGATTTGGGCTAGTTTGGCTTCCAGCGGCGTCCGCGGTGCAACGTACTCCAGGCTTCCTTCGAGACGTGCTTCCGGCGCCGGCAACGCCTTGCGGTCGATTTTCCCGTTCGGTGTCAGCGGGAAACGATCCAGTTGTACCACATACGTCGGGATCATGTAATCCGGCAGCTTCGGCTGCAGTGCATTGCGCAGCTCCGGCAAACTCAGGGACTCTGAAGCTATGATGTAGGCACACAGGTCCTTGTGTCCGTCTTCGTTTTCCCATGCTGTGACCACGGCTTTCTGAATGCCATCCACGGTCAGCAGCTGTGCTTCAACCTCGCCCAGCTCGATCCGGTACCCCCGGATTTTCACCTGGTGGTCGATCCGGCCCAAATACTCAATGCTGCCGTCTGGCAACCACCGGGCCAGGTCGCCCGTCCGGTACATCCGGTTTGCGTGAGTGCTGTCCGCTTGGTCGGCTGCTGCCGCATCAGCGAACGGATTCAGGACGAACTTCTCTGCCGTCAGCTCCGGCAGGTTCAGGTATCCTCGTCCGACACCTGCACCTCCGATATAAAGCTCACCTGCAATCCCGATCGGCACCAGCTGTTGCTGGCTGTTCAGGATGTACACGGACTGGTTCGCTATCGGCGTTCCGATGGATATCGTATGCTCCCCTTTTTCCAGCAGTGCGTTCAGGGACTCTACATCTTCAATCGTATAAGCAGTCGCATCTACCGTGGTTTCGGTCGGACCATACACGTTGGTAATCACCGGACGATACCCGGACCACTTGTGCAGGAACACATTTACCAGCTGCACGGATAATGCTTCGCCACCGATCAGGTAATGCTTCACCTCCGGCGCTTCCGTCACATTGACGCTTTCGTTCAAAATATGCAGATGCGCAGGTGTGCCGTCCGACAGATCAATCCGGTGCGTGCGGTAGTAGGCGATCAAATGCTCTCCGCTCAGACTGACGTCACGGGACACCACGTGCAGGGTGTGGCCTAACAGCAGGCTGGCAAAGATTTGCTTCACTGAAGCGTCAAATACAAATGCCGACAGCCATGCGACATGAAGCGGCTGTTCATAACGGCTGTATACTCGCTCCAATAAAGCATCTACCAGATTGCTAACACTGCCCTGCTCGATCATGACCCCTTTCGGCTGGCCGGTGGTACCTGACGTGTAAATCATATAGGCCAGGTTATGCGGGCGGGCGACAGGGATTAGATTGCTCGCATCCTGTGCTCCCAGTTGAGCTTGAACGTCCTCGTCATCCAAGACTACAGCTCGAACTGTGGATGGCAAGCTGAGCGACAGGTTGGCAACTCTGCTTGTAATCACGACCTTGGCCCCACTGTCTTGGAGCATGTAGTCGATGCGCTCCTGTGGATACATCGTATCCATCGGCACATACGCGCCTCCAGCCTTAAGTACCCCCAGAATGCTCACCAGAATATCCGCAGAACGTTCCAGCAATACGCCAACCGGTTGATCTGCTTCGACCCCTTCCGCTCGTAACACACGAGCCAATTGGTTCGCACGCTCATTCAGCTCAGTGTAGGTCAGTGCGGTGGCCCCAGACACAACTGCTATCCGCTCAGGGTTGCGCTTCGCTTGCTCTTCAAAGCGTTCGCTGAGCGAACGGCCTTGTAATGCTCCAAGCCGGCTGTGCGCATTCGGATCATTGAACACCTTCAGAATCTGCTCGGTTTCTTCTACCGTAATCAACTCCAGCTCACCCAGCTTCGCATCCGGGTTCGCCGCCACGGCTTCGGCCAAGCGAACAAAGTGACGCGTCATCCGTTCTACCGTTTCGCGCTCGTACAACGCAGTTGCATACTGCAATCCGAACTGGATACCTGCCTCTTCCTCTCTGGCTTCCAGCGTCAAATCAAACTTCGCTGGCGTTTGTTCCAAACCGTATGGACGGAAGCTCAGATCTGCCAGTTGCAGTTCGCCTTCTTCGGTGGTTTGTAGGGTAAACATCGTATCGAACAGCGGATGGCGGCTCATATCCCGCTTCACATTTAGCTTTTCCACCAGTTCCTCAAATGGGTAGTCCTGATGTTCATAGGCTTGCAGAGCACAAACTTTCACTTCTTCCACGTAGCTGCGGAAGGTATGTTCCGCTGTCGGATAGTTTCGCAATGCCAACGTACCGACGAACATCCCGAGGATCGGTTCCAAATCTGCATGCGGTCGTCCTGCAATCGGTGTGCCGACTACGATGTCCTCTTGCCCGCTGTATTGGTGTAAGAGCGCGGTGTACGCTGCCAGCAGCACCATATACAGCGTCGAGCCTGTGTGCGCCGCCAGTTCCTTCAGGCGTTCGCTAGCTTCGCGCTCCAGCCCGAACACCACCGTATCGCCTGCCGTACTTCGTACCGACGGACGGGCAAAGTCTGTCGGTAGATCCAGTACAGGCAGTTCACCCCGGAAGGTGTCGAGCCAGTACGTTTCCTGACGTTGCATCCACTCTTGATGGGCTTTGCTTTGCTGCCATACCGCATAATCCTTGTACTGTATTCGCAATGGCGAAAGCTCTTCACCGTCGTATAAGCGGACAAATTCATCGGTCAGTACTCCCATGGACACACCATCCGAGACGATATGGTGCATATCGAGCATGAGCAAATGCTGCGGTTCCTGCTCGGTTCCTTGTACACCCAAATCTACCAAGCCTACCCGCAGCAGCGGAGCGGCTTGCAGATCGAACGGACGTACAAACTGCTGCACCCGTTCTTGTGCTTCCTGGCTGACCATCGTATCCGCAGTCGCACCCTCTACCTGTACCTTCGTATACTCCACCTCGAACGGCACGGTGTCCTCAATCCATTGCACCGGCTCACTGTCCACCAGTGCAAAGTGGGTACGCAAGGTCGCATGACGGGCGATTAATTGACGGAACGTGTCTTCTACCCGTTTCACATCCAGCGGTCCGCTCACTTGCAGCACCAACGGCATGTTGTAGTTCACATCATTCGGGTCGAACTGATGCAGCACATACAGTCGTTTTTGCGCCGAAGATAATGGGTAAAAGTTGCGTTCTTCCGTTACCGGAATGGACGCATACGCCACTTGATCCAGACCTTCCATGACCGTTGCCAGTTGTTCAATCGTTGGCGCTTCAAAAATACTGCGCAGTGGAAGCGGCTTGTTCAGCTCCTTGTGAATTTTCGAGGCCAGCGTCGTCGCCCGCAGCGAGTGTCCGCCAATCTCGAAGAAGTTTTCCTTCACACCGACCTGCGCCAGACCCAGCACATCCTGCCAAATTTGCGCCAGCTTCACTTCCACCCACGTCCGCGGTGCGACATAATCGGCTCCGCTTTGCAGGTTGCCTTCCGGTGTTGGCAGTGCCTTGCGGTCGATTTTACCATTCGGTGTCAACGGCATCTGCTTCAGCTGTACCAAATACGAAGGCACCATGTAGTTTGGAAGCTCCTCGCCCAGTAAGCTGCGCAGCTCACCAGCGCTTACTTCCCGTTCAGCAACATAGTACGCCACCAGTTGGTTTTGCCCCTGTTCGTCCGCTTGTGCCAGTACGATGACCTCTTGTACGTCCTCCACCTTCAAAATTTGTGCCTCGACCTCGCCCAGCTCGATCCGATAGCCCCGGATTTTCACCTGATGGTCGATCCGGCCCAAATATTCGATGTTGCCGTCTGGCATCCATCTCGCCAAGTCACCCGTACGGTACATTCGTTCGTAGCCGGCTTCACCAGCCGCAAACGGATTTGGTATAAATTTCTCAGCCGTCAGCTCTGGGCGATCCAGATAACCACGGGCCAGACCCGGACCGGACACGCACAGTTCACCCGCTACGCCTACCGGAGCCAAATGTCCATGCACATCCACCATGTACACCCGATGATTCGGCACAGGGCGTCCGATGGAAATCAGTTGTCCGGCTCTCTCATCCTCGGATACCGGCCAGATGGACGTCGCAACTGAATTTTCAGTTGGACCGTAGCCGTTGTAGTACGCCACCTGATCCTTCCACTTGTATACCAATTCGGTTGAAGATGCTGAACCCGCCGTAAACAGAATACGCAGGCTTGGCATCCGTTCTGGCTCCAGATACACCGCATAGGTCGGCGGCAAAGCTGCTACCGTGATTTGGTGATCCGCCATATATTGCTCAAACCGCTCGTAGTTCAAAATCGTCTCTGTCGTTGGTACATACAACGTGGCTCCGCAGAACAACGCTTGGAAGATTTCCCAGCAAGCTGCATCAAACGAATAGCTGGCGAACAGCAACGCATGATCCGACGTACGGATCTTGAGCGTCTGATCAAAATACGTTTTCAAATTGCACAGCCCGTGATGCTCCACCATAACGCCCTTCGGCTGCCCCGTCGTACCCGACGTATAAATGACATAGACCAGATCGTTCGGACCAGACAACGATTCCAGATTGGAACTATCCTCGTGATACACACCCTGTGACCCATTCAGCACCAGCACATTACCATCGAAAGCCACTTTATCCACCAGATGGTTTTGCGTTAATAGCAGCTTCGCACCCGAGTCGTCCAGCATGTAGCGAATACGCTCCTCTGGATACGTCGGATCGATGGGGACATATGCACCCCCGGCTTTCAAAATGCCTAAGATGCCCACGATCATGTCCACCGAACGCTCGGTCATCAGACCCACCAGTCGATCCTTTGTCACGCCTTGACTACGCAAGGTGCGCGCCAGACGATTCGCACGTGCATTCAGCTCGCGATAGGTCAGCTGCTCTCCTTCGAAGAACAACGCTGGCTGTTCCGGTGTCTGCGCCGTTTGTGTCTCGAACAAGCCATGGATCGTTTGCCCGCTTGGATACTCAGCAGCTGTATTTCCCCATACGCTGAGAATTTGCTCGCGCTCCTGCTCACTTACCATATCCAGCTCATGCACCCGAATGTCCGGCTTCGCCACCACCTGCTCCAACAGCTGTATCAGATGGCCCTGAGTCCGTTCAACGGCTTCCCGATCATATAACTTCGCATTGTATTCAAATCGGATTTTCATCGCTTCCTGCGGCATAACAACCAGATTGAAATCATAGTTGGTTTGTTCAATCATGCCGGCATTGCGAATTTCAAAATCCGACTCTGCACCTTCGCCAAGTTGCTCGACCTGCTCCTCCACCGGATAGTTTTCAAACACGATAATGTGGTTGATCAGATCTTGCTTTTGCTCGCTCAAGGCTTGAATTTCATATAGCGGATACGTTTCATAATCTTGGGAAGTCAGCGCCTGCTGCTGATTCGTTCTGATCATGTCAGCAAAGGTGTCCTCAGCCCCACTGCGGATACGTATTGGAATGGTGTTAATGAACAAGCCCACCATATTTTCGATCCCCGTAATATCAGCCGGACGACCAGACACTACACCGCCAAAAACAGCGTCGTCACTACCGTTGTACTTTTGGAGCAGCAATCCCCAAGCTGTTTGCAGCAATGTATTCGGGGTCACGTGGTGCTGCTTGGCCACCATTTCCATACGTCCGGTCAAGTCCTTGCCGAGATCGCACAGGATATGTTCAAATTGTGCACCGTCCGCTTTCACGCCTACTTTTCCGGTCGGAATCGAAGTTTGCTGATCATAGCCGAGCAAATAATCCTTCCAGTAGGAAGCTGCCGCTTCTACATCCTGTGCTTCAAGCCACTCAATATACTGACTGTATGGAGTCACGGGGGCAAGCTTCGGCTGTCTATGCTCCACGGCTGCAAAATAAGCCTCAAACACCTCATCCGTGACTAACGCCACACACCAGCCATCCATCAAGATGTGATGAGAGCTCCACACAAAATAATAATCCTCATCACCTGTTCGTAAAATCGCCACGCGCATCAACGCATCCCGGGATAAATCGAATCCGGCTGCCTTGTCCTTGCGAATAAATTCCTTCACATACGCGTCACGCTCCTGCTCATTCAGATGACGCAAATCTTCACATCTAAAACCAACATCCTTGCGGCGGAAAATGACCTGCACAGGCTCATCCTGCCAACCACTGATGAAATTAGCTCTAAATATCTCATGCCGCTGCGCCAAATGATTCAAGCTATCTTGGAAAATATCCGCTTGGAAGCGTCCGTGCAAATCAAAGGTCGTTTGTTCAAAATAAGCACCTGACGCTGCATCCATCAGACTATGGAACAACATGCCTTTTTGCATCGGCGTCAGCGCATAGACATTTTCCAGTTCCCCCATGTCACGAGTCCGTTCTACCAATTGATCCAGCTCGGCCATGGTTACATGTTTCAGCATGACATCGCTTGGCGTCAGCTCCTGCTGTTTGCGGCTTGTGCAATGCGTAATGATTTCCTGCAAACTGATTCTAAACTCTTCAGCTAGCTGCTCCATCGTTTCACGACGATATTCCTGCTTGCTGTAGCTGATCGTCAATTGCAGTTCGCCTTCCGAAATCAGTCCGTTCATATCCAGCGTGTGCGATCTGGCTGCATGGGCGCTAAGCTCTGCACCGCTAGCGTAAGGAGATACGCCAATGGACTGATTTTGCATATCTTGGTCAAATTGTCCCAAATAGTTAAAGCTGATTTCAGGTTCGGTTACAAAACGCTCTTGCTCACGTGCTGCGGACAGGTATCTCAACATACCGTAGCCAATGCCCTTTTGCGGAATGCGGCGTAGTCCTTCTTTCACATGTTTGATGCGCTGTGAAAGGTCTTGCCCCACGCTCATATCCAGCACAACCGGGAATTGGGTCGTAAACCAGCCCACGGTGCGCGTAATATCCAGTTCTGGCAAAATGGATTCCCGTCCATGGCCTTCCAGGCTCACGAGCACTCGTTCCAGGCCCGCCCAGCGATGAATCGTCAGTCCCAATGCGGTAAGCAGCAAATCATTCATCTCCGTGTTGTAGGCACGATGCGCCTGTTTTAACAGCTGCTCCGTTTCCTGAGCTGTCCACGTAACTGTAATGTTCTCGCTGTCCCTATTCAAGGAATGAGAAGGGGACTCGTCTTTTGGAAGCGGCTGATATACGCCTTGTTCCATTTCCTGCCAGAATGCGAGTTCTGCTGCCATAGCCGGACTGTTCGCATATTGAGACTGCCCATCCGCCCAGGTGCGGAACGAATCCGTTTTGTGCGGAAGACGAGCCGCTTGTCCGTTCAATGCCTGCTCATAGGCTGTTGTAATATCCTCGAACAAAATGCGCCAAGATACGGTATCCACCACTAAGTGATGAATAGCCATCAGCAAATGATCTCCATCTGGGCAATGGAACAGCCCCAGCTTCACCAGCGGTCCTTCGCTTAAATGAATACCCGCCTGAATTTCATTCACTTTGGCCTCGATCGCCGCAGATACCTCAGACTCATTTCTGAAGTCGGCCCGATCCAGCGTATACAGCTCGCCCTCCCCAACCGCGCGGTTCCAAGCTTCATAACCGTGCTCTGTAGGACGGAAAATGATACGCAGTGCATCGTGATGGCTAACGATTTGATCCATCGCCGTGCGCAGGGCCGGTTCATCAAAACCATCCTTGCTATGCAGCATGATGGACTGGTTATGATGATGAGCATCCGTCAGGTTCTGCTCAAAGAACCATTGTTGCACCGGTGTCAGTTTCACAGCGCCCACCACTTCGCTCTGATCCGCCAATCGGGTCACCGATTGGACTTTCAGTGCCAAGGCAGACACGGTTGGATGACTGAACAGGTCTTTCATCTCCAGTCGATAACCTGCTTGCAGCAATCGGGAGGATACTTGCAAGGCCTTGATCGAATCGCCCCCCAGCTCGAAGAAGTTATCCTGCGTGCCTACCGCTTCCACGCCGAGTACTCCGGCCCATACCGCAGCCAGTACTTGCTCCACCGTGGTACGCGGTGCCACATAGGCTGCACCGGTATGGATGCTTCCTTCCGGTTCCGGCAAGGCCTTGCGGTCGATTTTTCCATTGTGGGTCAGTGGCAAGGTCTCCAGACGCATCAAGCGTGCAGGTACCATATGTGCTGGCAGTCCTGCTTCCAGCTCGGCCTGTACCTCCTCGATCCGCAGCTCAGCTTCTCCCGTGATGTATCCGCACAAATACTTGTGTCCACGCTCATCCGTCCGGTCGATGACTACCGCTTGACGCACGCCCGGCACCCGCTGGATCGCCGTTTCAATCTCGCCCAGCTCGATCCGGTAGCCCCGGATTTTCACTTGATAATCCATCCGGCCGATAAAGTCCACATTGCCATCCAGCATCCACCGCGCCAAGTCGCCTGTGCGGTACAGTCGTTCACCTGGCACGAACGGATTGGCCACGAATTTCTCGGCGGTCAGGTCCGCACGATTCAGGTAGCCTCGTGCTACCCCGGCACCGCCAATGCACAGCTCGCCCAGTACGCCGATCGGCACCGGATTCAACTGGCTGTCCACAATGTAGAAGCGGGCGTTCAGCCACGCCTGGCCAATCGGCACATTGCCGCTGCTTGGCAGCTTCGACAATTCTTCGTCGTAGAAGCTGGAGTCAATCGCCGCTTCCGTGACGCCGTAACTGTTCATAATGCGGATATCCGCGCCAAACCGTTCTTGTAACAAACGATAATCCGTCACACTGCAGCTATCCGAGCTGGTGATCAGCAGTTCCAGACTGCTCATGTCTAGCCCCTGTTCATGCACATGCTGCATAAACGGCACGATCAGGGCCGGGGTCGATTCGAACACCGTAATCTGATAGTCGCGAATCCAGCCATATAGACGGCTTGGATCAATGCGATCATCTTTCGGACAGATAACCATCGTTCCGCCGTTATAAAGCGCCCGTGCGATATCCCCGACGAACACGTCGAAGGAGAAGCTCGCCAGTTGCAACAACCGTACCGGGAACTGGTTCAGACGGTAATCCCGACGGTATGCCGCAGCCGTATTCACCAAACTGCGATGCTCAATCATGACGCCCTTCGGACGTCCCGTTGTACCGGAGGTGTAGATCACATACGCTAGATCCTGCGGTTCGTTGATGTGATTGACGTCTGTGGTATCCCCGGTGTACAACGACTCATCGTCCAACGCCAGTACGGTATGCAGACGCAAACCCGCTGCGGATTCGGATGTAGTTTTGCTTTCATCCAGCCATACCTGTGCACGCTCCTGTAAGCCGATTTGGGTCAACAGTACCGTCGCACCGCTATCCTCCAGCATGAAACGAATGCGTTCGGACGGATAGTCTGCATCCAGCGGCACATACGCGCCTCCAGCTTTCCACACCGCCAATACGCCGACCAGCATGTCTACCGAACGTTCACTCAAAATGCCGACCATCGACTCGCGTCCAATGCCTTCATTTCGCAGTCTACGGGCCAATTGGTTCGCACGCTCGTTCAGTGTGCGGTACGTAAGCTGCTGCTCTTCGTACACCACCGCCACGTGATCCGGTATAAGCTGCGCCTGTTCTTCCACATAGGTATGGAACAAAGCTCCTGCTTCAACAGCAGCAACATCCGATACTCCCACATCTCCAAAACCGTAGATGATTTGTGCCTTCTCCTCGACGGTCACCATATCCAAAGCTGCCAGTGGCTGCTGTGGATGCAGGGTAATTGCACGTACGAGTTCGGTAAAATGCTGTGCCAATCGCGCGATGGTCTCAGGCTTGTACAGCGCCGTGCTGTATTCCAGACTGCACAGAATGCCTTCCGGCTGCTCCACTGCATCCAAGGTCAGATCAAATTTGGCCGTGTGATTGTCCGTCGGATACGTTTTAAAGGTCAGACCCTCCAGCTCGAACTCCTGCTGTTCAAATGTTTTCAGCTCAAACATCGTGTCAAACAGCGCATTCCGGCTCGTATCCCGCGTTAAATTCAGCTTTTCAACCAGTTCTTCAAAAGGATACTCCTGATGCTCATAAGCACTGAGCGCATGCTCTTTGACCTCTTGCAAGTAATCCAGGAACGTTTTGTCGCCAGCCGGATAATTGCGGATCGCCAGCGTGTTGAGGAATACGCCTACCAAGCCCTCCAGTTCCGCATGTGGTCTTCCGGCAATCGGCGTGCCGACGATGATGTCCTCCTGCCCCGAATATTTATGCAAGAGCGTGCTATATGCTGCCAGCAACACCATGTACAAGGTGGAGCCGGTTTGTGCGGCCAGCTGTTTCAACTGCTCGCTGTCCTCCAAGCTGATCGCAAATTCCAATCGAGCTCCTTCCAGACGCTGTACGGCTGGTCTTGCAAAATCCGTTGGCATATCCAGTGCTGGAATGTCACCAGCCATCGTGTTCAGCCAGTAGCTTTCCTGCTCACGAAGACGTTCACTTTGCATATCGGCATGCTGCCAAACCGCATAGTCCTTGTACTGGATGCGCAGAGGCGGCAGTTCCTTGCCTTCATACAATTGAGAGAACTCCTGCACGATAATTCCTTCAGTCACGCCATCCGAAATAATATGGTGCATGTCATAGAGCATGACATGACGCTCCGGTCCGGTTTCCACCAACTGAACCCGCAGCAACGGTGCTTGTGCGAGATCAAATGCACGTACAAAGTCCTGTGCGTACTGCTGGGTCTCTTCTTCGCTTGCCTGCACATGCTCCACATTGAATGCAACGCCCGATTCAATCCGTTGAATCACCTCGCCATCCACCATGTCGAATCTAGTTCGCAGGGCTTCATGACGGGCAATCAGCTGACGGAAGGCTTGCTCCAGTCGCGTTTTATCCAAGGAACCTTCAATGATCAAAGCGCCTGGCATATTGTAGCTAACCTCTCCGCCTTCCAGGTGACTCAGCACGTACATCCGTTTTTGCGCCGAGGAAACCGGATAATATGCACGTTCCTCCGCAACAGGGATGGATACATACGTTTGCTGTGTCTGATCTTCTCCCATCACCTGTACCAGTTGCTCAATCGTCGGATATTGGAAAATATCTCGCAGCGCCAGCTTGTAATTCAACTCCTGATGGATTTTCGCCATCAGTGTTGTCGCGCGCAGAGAATGTCCTCCGACTTCAAAGAAATGGTCCTTAATACCGATCTGCGGATGATTCAGAACACTTTGCCAAATACGTACCAACTGCTCTTCCAGCGGTGTCCGCGGTGCCACGTACGCTGTGCCTCCTTCGAGGCGCGCTTCCGGCGTAGGCAACGCTTTGCGGTCAATTTTCCCGTTTGGTGTCAGCGGGAAATGATCCAGTTGTACGACATATGTCGGGATCATATAACCCGGCAACTTGGGCTGCAGCAGGTTGCGCAGCTCGGGCAAATTTAGCGTTTCAGAGGCTACGACATACGCACACAAATCCTTGTCTCCGTCTTCGTTTTCCCAGGCGGTGACGATGGCTTTCTGAATGCCGTCCACGGTCAGCAGCTGTGCTTCCACCTCGCCCAGTTCAATCCGGAAGCCCCGGATTTTGACCTGATCATCCATCCGGCCGATAAAGTCCACATTGCCATCTGGCATCCACCGCGCCAAATCGCCTGTGCGGTACAATCGTTCACCCGGTATATACGGATTCGCTACGAATTTCTCGGCGGTCAGGTCTGCACGGTTCAGGTAGCCTCGTGCCACCCCGGCTCCGCCAATGCACAGCTCACCCAGTACGCCGATCGGCACCGGATTCAGCTGGCTGTCCACGATGTAGAAGCGTGCGTTCAGCCACGCCTGGCCAATCGGCACATTGCCGCTGCTTGGCAGCTTCGACAGCTCTTCGTCATAGAAGCTGGAGTCAATCGCCGCTTCCGTGACGCCGTAACTGTTCATAATGCGGATATCTGCGCCAAACCGTTCTTGCAGCACCCGGTAATCCGTCACACTGCAGCTATCCGAGCTGGTGATCAGCAGTTCCAGACTGCTCATGTCCAGTCCCTGTTCATGCACATGCTGCATAAACGGTACGATCAGGGCCGGAGTCGATTCGAATACGGTAATCTGGTAATCGCGAATCCAGTCATACAAACGGCTAAAATCAATCCGGTCATCTTTCGGACAAATGACCATCGTGCCACCGTTATAGAGCGTCCTTGCGATATCCCCGACGAAGACGTCGAAGGAGAAGCTCGCCAGCTGCAGCAGTCGTACCGGGAACTCGTTCAGACGGTAATCCCGACGATACGCCGCAGCCGTATTCACCAAGCTGTGATGCTCAATCATGACCCCTTTCGGACGTCCTGTTGTACCGGACGTGTAAATGACATACGCCAGATCCTGCGGTTCGTTAATCGGCTCGATATCGGTGGTGTCTCCGATGTACAGCGACTCATCGTCCAGCGCCAGCATCGTATTCAAGCACAGTCCAGTTGCTTGTTCCAATGAGGCATTGCTTTCCTCCAGCCAGACCTGCGCGCGCTCCTGCAAGCCGATTTGCGTCAGCAGCACCGTCGCACCGCTGTCCTCCAGCATGAAACGAATACGTTCGGACGGATAGTCTGCATCCAGCGGCACGTACGCACCGCCGGCCTTCCACACCGCCAGTACGCCGATCAACATATCCACCGAGCGTTCACTCAAAATGCCAACAATCGACTCGCGTCCAACGCCTTCGTTCCGCAATCTCCGCGCCAATTGGTTCGCGCGCTCGTTCAGTTTCCGGTACGTAAGCTGCTGCTCCTCGTACACCACCGCCACATGATCCGGTACAAGCTGCGCCTGTTCTTCCACAAAGGTATGGAATAAGGCTCCTGCTTCAGCAGCAACATCCGATACCCCCACATCTCCAAATCCATGAATGATTTGTGCTTTTTCCTCGGCAGGTACCATATCCAAAGCTGCCAGTGGCTGTTGTGGATGCAGTGTAATTGCACGTACGAGTTCGGTAAAATGCTGCGCCAATCGCGCAATCGTCTCAGGCTTATATAGCGCCGTGCTGTATTCCAGACGGCACAGAATGCCTTCTGGCTGCTCTATTGCATCCAAGCTCAGATCAAATTTGGCCGTATGATTTTCCAGCGGATACGAATGTAAGGTCAGACCTTCTAGCTGCAACTCCTGCTGCTCCAATGTTTTCAACTCAAACATCGTGTCAAACAGCGCATTCCGGCTCGTATCCCGCGTCAAATTCAGCTTTTCAACCAGCTCTTCAAAAGGATAGTCCTGATGCTCATAAGCACTGAGCGCATGCTCCTTCACCTCTTGCAGATAATCCAGGAACGATTGGTCGCCAGACGGATAATTGCGGATTGCCAGCGTATTGATGAAGACACCTATCAGACTCTCCAGTTCCGCATGCGGTCTTCCAGCAATCGGCGTGCCCACTACGATATCTTCTTGACCTGTGTATTTATGCAAGAGCGTAGTGTACGCCGCCAGCAGCACCATATACAAGGTTGAACCTGTTTGCGAAGCCAGTTCTTTCAGGCGTTCGCTAACTTCACGCTCCAGTCCGAATTCGATCGTATCCCCTGCCGTACTCTGTACCGCCGGACGGACAAAGTCGGTTGCCAGATCCAGCACAGGCACGCCGCCCCGGAAGGTACCCAGCCAGTACGCTTCCTGACGCTGCATCCACTCCTGATGGGCTTCGCTTTGCTGCCATACCGCATAGTCTTTGTACTGAATACGCAATGGTAATAGCTTTTCACCGCCATACAAGCGGACAAATTCATCGGTCAGTACCTCCATCGACACACCATCCGAAACGATATGGTGCATGTCGAGCATCAGCAGATGCTGTGGTTCTTGCTCTGCTCCTTGTATGTCCAAGTTCACCAAGCCTACCCGCAGCAGCGGTGCAGCTTTCAGATCAAACGGACGGACAAACTGTCGGACCCGTTCTTGTGCTTCCTGGCTGACCGTCGTGTACGTAGCTGTATCCAAATCTGTAGCTGTGTCTTGATCTGTATCCGTAATTGCACTTTCTGCCTGTACCTTCGTATATTCCACTTTGAACGGCACGGTGTCCTCAACCCATTGCATCGGCTCATTGTCCACTAGCTCAAAGCGGGTACGCAAGGTTGCATGGCGATCGATCAGTTGACGGAACACGTCTTCTACTCGTTTTACGTCCAGCGGACCGCTCACTTGCAGCACCGACGGCATGTTGTAGTTCACATCACTTGGATCAAACTGATGCAGTACATACAGTCGTTTTTGCGCCGAAGATAACGGGTAGAAGCTGCGTTCTTCCGTTACCGGAATGGACGCATAGGTTACTTGATCCAGCTGTTCCAGTACGACTGCCAGTTGTTCAATGGTTGGTGCTTCAAAAATACTGCGTAGTGGAAGCGGCTTGTTCAGCTCCTTGTGAATCTTCGAGGCCAGTGTCGTCGCCCGCAGCGAATGTCCGCCAATCTCGAAGAAGTTTTCCTTCACGCCGACCTGCGTGAGACCCAGCACATCCTGCCAAATGTGAGCCAGCTTCACTTCCACCCACGTCCGCGGTGCGACATAATCGGCTCCGGTTTGCAGGCTGCCTTCCGGTGCTGGCAGGGCTTTGCGGTCGATTTTACCGTTCGGTGTCAGCGGCATCTGCTCCAGCTGTACAAAGTACGATGGCACCATGTAGCTTGGCAGTTCTTGGCCCAGCTCACTTCTCAGCTCACTGGCACCCATTTCTTGCCCGGCGACATAGTAGGCCACCATTTGTTTTTGTCCCGTTTCATCCGCACGCGCCAGCACCACGGCTTCCCGTACCGACTCCACTTGGAGCAGCTGCGATTCGACCTCGCCCAGCTCAATCCGGTACCCCCGGATTTTCACCTGATGGTCGATCCGGCCCAGATATTCAATGTTCCCGTCCGGCATCCACCTCGCCAAATCGCCTGTGCGATACATCCGTTCATAGCCGGCTTCCCCGCCAGCAAACGGGTCTTTCACAAATTTCTCGGCCGTTAGCTCCGGACGGTTCAGATAGCCGCGGGCTACGCCGACACCACCGATGCACAGTTCCCCTGCAACCCCAATCGGCTGCAATTGCTCCGTGCCTTCCTTCACGATGTACAGACGAATATTCTGAATCGGTTTCCCGATCGGAATAACCGAATAGGTTTCATTAAGCTCGCAATCGAAGTACGATACGTCCACCGTCGCTTCGGTCGGGCCGTAGAGATTGACCAGCTTCGCTCCGGCCAGGCTCGACACAAGCCGTTGGAACCGGGCCACATGCTGTGGCGGCAATGCTTCACCACTGGCAAACACATGTCGCAACGTTGCCAGCTTCGTTTGCATCACTTCCCGTGGCTGCTGCTCCACGTACTCCAGGAACGCATGCAGCATGGCGGGTACAAAGTGCATCGTGCTCACGCCATCGCGGGCAATCGTGTCGACGATGTCTTCCGGGTTCTTTTCCCCGCCAACCGACAGCAGGCTCACCTTCGAGCCGACCAGCGACCACCAGAACAGCTCCCACACTGACACGTCGAAGGTGAAGGCGGTCTTTTGCAGGATCGTATCTTCCGCACTCAAGCCGTATCGATCATGCATCCACAAAATCCGGTTCAGCACGGAATGGTGCTCCACCATCACGCCCTTCGGTTTCCCCGTGGAGCCAGAGGTATAGATGACATAGGCTACATGGTGTGGTCCAGCCAGTGGCTCCAAATTCGAGCCATCTTCGTGGTAAATGCCTTGTCCATCCTGCTCATGACGATCCAGCACCAACACCTGGCCGTCGAAACTCAATGACGCTTGCTCGGCCAGATGCGACTGCGTCAGCACCAGCTTCGCTTCCGAGTCCTCCAGCATAAAGCGGATACGGTCCGCCGGATATTCCGGATCAATGGGCACGTAGGCTCCGCCTGCTTTGAGGATCGCATAAATGCCTACGATCATGTCCAGCGAGCGTTGGACCAGAATGCCTACAGGCTGATCCGGCTGAACACCTTCCGCACGCAGCGTCCGAGCCAAACGGTTCGCGCGCTCATTCAACTCCGCGTAGGTCAACGATTCCGCTCCGCACAACATTGCCACCTGATCCGGTGTATTCGCGGCCTGCTGCTCAAACAATGCACTTAACGTCTGATCCTGCGGATAGGCTGCCGCCGTATCCCCCCAGACCTGAACGATTTGTGTCTGTTCTTCTGGTGTCACCAATTCCAGCTCATTCACACAGATATGTGGATTGTCGATAATTTGCTCGATAACATGCAGTACATGTCCCTGCATACGCTCTATCGTGGTCCGATCGTATACATTGGCGTTATATCTGAACATGATGCGGAAGGTTTCGTCTGGCATCACAATCAAGTCCAGATCATAATTCGTTTGCTCGACAACCTCTACATTCGTAATTTCAAAAGCGGACGGACGAACTTCACTAAGCTGCTCAACTTGCTCCTCTACCGGATAATTCTCAAATACCATAATGTGGTTAATCAAGTTCTGTTTCTGCTCGGTCAATGCCTGAATTTCATACAGCGGGAAGCTGTCATAGGCTCCCGAGGCCAGTGCCTGTTCCTGCGTTTTCCGCATCACTTCCACAAAAGTGGCATTCCGTTCACTTTGAATCCGCACCGGGATCGTATTAATGAACAAACCAATCATATGCTCTACGCCAGCAATATCCGTCGGACGTCCAGATACGACACTACCGAAAATAACATCCTCGTTGTTGTTATATTTCTGCAAAATAAGGCCCCACACGCTCTGCATCAGCGTATTAATCGTGACCTGTTGCTGCTTCGCGATCCGGTGTATGGCTTCGCTCCACGCTGGGTCCAGATCTACCGTTATTTTTTCAGAAACATACTCGCTGGTTTCACGTGCTGTAGTGGATACCGTATCCGTATTAGTCGCTTGGTTTTTCGATAAAGTATCCGATCCAGGTAACAACGTCTGCTGTTCAAAGCCCGCCAAATAGCTGCTCCAGTACTCTTTTTCCGCACGTTCATCCTGACGCTCTAGCCATTCGATATATTGGCCATACGGTGTAATCGCTGCAAGCTCCGGTTGCTTCTGCTCCAGTAGCGCAAAGTACGTACCAAACACTTCACCCGTAACGAGCGATAAGCACCAGCCATCCATGACTATGTGATGGAAGCTCCATACCAAATGATACGTTTCTTCATGGGTTTGCAATACCTGTACGCGCATGAGTGCATCCGTACCAAGATTAAAGCCTCTAGCCTGGTCCTCTTGCTTAAACGCCTGGATATATGCCTGTTGCTCCGCTTCCTGCATTTCCCGTATATCCTGGAAGGAAAGGTCGCTATCTTTGTGACGGAATACGATCTGCAATGGCTCCTGACTGTGCCCTGTCTCAAACATATGGAAATTCGTTCGCAGCGCTTCATGACGCTGTGTCAGTACATCCAGACTCTTGCGGAAAATTTCAACATCAAAGCTGCCTTTTTGATCAAACGACGCTTGCTGGAAGTAGGCGCCTGACTCCGGCTCCATCAGATTATGGAACAGCATCCCCTTCTGCATAGGCGAAAGAGCATATACATTCTCCAGCTCGCCTACAGAAGCTGTTTGCTCTGTCAATTGTTCCAGCTGCCCAAGCGTCAAGCCTTTGAACAATACATCACTTGGTGTTAGCTCACTCCGCTCTTTGGAGGCACAATGAGCGATCACTTCCTGCAGGCTTTCCTGCAGCAACTGCGCAAATTTTTCTACATTTTGCTGATGATATACCTTACTGTCATAGCGAATGTCCAGTGTCAGCGCGCCCGCTGTAATCATTCCGTTCACATTCAAAGGATGCTCCAGTACGGTATGGTCACTCATCGGCTCTCCACCTGGATGTGAAGACAGCGTGATATCCCCATTTTCCAAGTCCTGATCAAATTGTCCTAAATAGTTAAAGCTAATTTCAGGCTGCAGGGTCCAGGAAGGATGGGCATCATGCTGAGACATATATTTTAAAATGCCGTAGCCAATACCCTTATGCGGCACATGGCGCAGGTCTTCCTTCACCCGCTTGATTCGCTGCCCGACTGCTGCCTTTCCGTCCACATCCAGCAGCACCGGATACTGACTCGTAAACCAGCCCACGGTACGGGTGATGTCGATATCTGGAACAATGGCTTCCCGGCCATGTCCCTCCAGATTGACCAGCACACGCTCCTGACCGCTCCAGTTATATACCGCTGTGCCGAGTGCGGTTAACAACAGATCATTGACCTCGGTGTGGTACGCACGGTGTACTTCTTGAAGCAACATCCGTGTTTCCTGCTCGCTCCAAGCCACAGACACAGTCTCACTGTCTCTGATCAGAAAATGCTGCCCTTCCGCTCTTTCTTGATCCTTAGGCAACGATGCAATTTCTATTTGGGCAAGACGCTGCCAATATTCGCGTTCATTTTCGATCGCCGGACTATTCGCATATTGTGATAAGCGCTCTGCCCAAGCAGAGAAAGCGTCCGTTTTATAAGGCAGGCGAATCGCTTCTCCCCGCACGGCCTGCTCATATCCCGTGGCAAAATCCTCAAACACAATCCGCCATGAAATCCCGTCTACGACCAAATGGTGAATCGCAATCAGTAGATGATCCCCATCCATGCAGCGGAAAAGTCCCAGCTTCACCAGCGGTCCTTCGTCCAGACGAATGGAACTTTGGATGGCATTGGCTTTCATTTCAATGGCTGATGCAACATCTGTAATGTTTTGCACATCCGTCAGATCAACAACGTCCAGACGATACAGCTTGCCTTCGTTCAGACCGCGATTCCATGCTTCATAGCCCTGTTCGGTCTGACGGAAGATCATACGTAGCGCATCATGATGCTCCGTTACCTTGGCCACCGTTTGATGCAATGCGGCTTCATCGAAGCCTTGCGCCCTATACAGCATCACCGACTGGTTGAAATAATGTGGCTCTGCTGAGGATTGTCCAAAGAACCATTGCTGAATCGGGGTCAATCTAACTGCCCCCGAAACCACCCGCTGATCGGCTGTGCGGCTGACCTTGTGAACATGACCGCTCAGCAGCGAGATGGAAGGATATTGGAACAAATCCTTCATGTCCAGCTTGTAGCCCGCTTGCAGCAAACGGGAGGATACCTGGATCGCTTTGATCGAATCGCCGCCCAGATCAAAGAAATTATCCAAAATCCCGACTCTCTTCGTTCCTAGTACAGCCTGCCAAATGGACACTAACGTCTGCTCCAGCGCTGTGCGCGGCTCTACATAATCCGCTCCGCTTTGCAGGCTGCCTTCTGGTGCCGGCAGGGCCTTGCGGTCGATTTTACCGTTCGGTGTCAGTGGCATCTGCTCCAGCTGGATGAAATACGAAGGCACCATGTAGTTTGGTAGCTCCTCGCCCAGTAAACTGCGTAGCTCACCAGCGCTTACGTCTCTTTCAGCAACATAGTACGCCACCAGTTGGTTTTGTCCCTGCTCGTCCGCTTGTGCCAGTACGATGACCTCTTGCACGTCTTCCACTTTCAAAATTTGTGCCTCGACCTCGCCCAACTCGATCCGGTAGCCCCGGATTTTCACCTGATGGTCGATCCGGCCCAAATATTCGATGTTGCCGTCTGGCATCCATCTCGCCAAGTCACCCGTACGGTACATTCGTTCATAGCCGGCTTCCCCAGCCGCAAACGGGTTCGATACAAATTTCTCAGCCGTCAGCTCTGGACGATCTAGATAACCCCGAGCCAGACCCGGACCGGACACGCACAGCTCACCCGCGACGCCTACCGGAGCCAAATGTCCATGCACATCCAGCATGTATACCCGATGATTCGGCACAGGACGTCCGATGGAAATCAGTTGTCCGGCTCTCTCATCCTCGGATACGGGCCAGATGGATGTCGCCACTGAGTTTTCAGTTGGACCGTAGCCGTTGTAGTACGCCACCTGATCCTTCCACTTGTACACCAATTCTGTTGAAGATGCTGAACCCGCCGTAAACAAAATACGCAGGTTTGGCATCCGTTCTGGCTCCAGATAGACCGCATAGGTCGGCGGCAAAGCTGCTACCGTGATTTGGTGATTCGCCATATATTGCTCAAACCGCTCGTAGTTCAAAATCGTCTCTGACGTTGGTACATACAGTGTGGCTCCACAGAACAGTGCCTGGAAGATTTCCCAGCAAGCCGCATCGAACGAATAGCTGGCGAACAGCAACGCATGATCCGACGTACGGATCTTGAGTGTCTGATCAAAATACGTTTTCAGATTGCACAGCCCGTGATGCTCCAGCATCACGCCCTTCGGCTGCCCCGTGGTCCCTGACGTATAAATCACATAGGCTAGATCGTTCGGACCGGACCACGGCTCCAGATTGGAACCATCCTCGTGGTACACCGTTTGCTCCCCATCCAGCACCAGCACATGACCGTCGATAGCGGCTTTGTCTACCAGATGGCTTTGCGTCAACAGCAGCTTCGCACCCGAGTCGTCCAGCATATAGCGGATACGCTCCTCTGGATAGGTCGGATCGATGGGGACATATGCACCCCCGGCCTTCAAAATCCCGAAGATGCCCACGATCATGTCCACCGAACGCTCGGTCATCAGACCCACCAAACGATCTTTCGTCACGCCTTGACTACGCAAGGTACGAGCCAAACGATTGGCGCGTGCATTCAGTTCACGATAGGTCAGCGCTTCTCCTTCAAAGAACAATGCTGTCTGCTCCGGCGTCTGCGCGGTTTGCGCCTCGAACAAGCCGTGAATCGTTTGCTCGTTTGGATATGCTACCGCTGTATTGCCCCAAACCTCAACGATTTGCTCACGTTCCTGCGTGGTTACCATATCCAGCTCATGCACCCGAATGTCCGGCTTCGCTGTCACCTGTTCCAGCAGCTGTACCAGATGACCTCGAATTTGCTCTACACTTTCCCGTTCAAAGGCCAAGGCATTATACCCAAAGCTCATGTGAATGGTGTTCCCTGGCAGTACCACCAGGTTAAAGTCATAGTTGGTCTGCTCGACAGACTCGGCTCCGGTGATGCTGAAGCTGGACTCATCCCCGTTGCCTAATTGCTCCAATTGTTCCTCTACCGGATAGTTCTCAAAAATAAGAATATGATTGATCAAATCCTGCTTAAGCTCCGACAACCCCTGAATTTCATACAACGGGTACGTATCATAGGCATGGGAAGCAATCGATTGCTCTTGGGTTTGCTTCATCACGTCTGAGAATAAGCTGTCCACTTGACTGCGGATGCGTACAGGAATGGTATTGATAAACAGACCAATGATGTGCTCCACATTCGGAATGTCTGCCGGACGTCCAGATACCACGCTGCCAAACACCACATCATCTGTGCCATTATATTTTTGCAGCAACAGGCCCCAAACGGTCTGCATCAACGTATTGATCGTTACCTGATAACGCTTGGCTACGCGCTGAATGCCAGCCGTTAGATCCGCGCCCAAGTCAAAATCCAGACGCTCCGCCTGATATTCCGTTTTGCCCTGAATTTTAGCCTGTGGCAGGCGGGACTGTTCCTCATATCCTTCCAGAACCTTGCTCCAGTAACCTGATGCGGCCTGACGATCCTGCTGTTCCAGCCATTCGATATATTGACTGTACGGCGTTACAGGGGCCAGTTCAGGCTGCTTATGAGCCAGTATCGCAAAATAACTCGCAAACACTTCGCCTGTCACCAGCGACAAGCACCAGCCGTCCATCACGATATGATGGAAACTCCATACAAAACGGTACGCATCCTCACCTGTGCGCAAAACAGCCACACGCATCAAAGCATCTTGCGCCAGATCAAAGCCTCTTTGCTTGTCTTTACACGTATATTCGAGGATGTACTCGTTTTGCCGCTCTTGCTCCATATCCCGCAAATCCTCTACATACAGTTCGCTGCGCTTATTCCGGTACACGACCTGCAGCGGTTCATCTTTCCAGCCACTGTAGAAGTTCGTGCGCAGTACCGTATGCCGCTGCACCAATACATCCAAACTTGCCGCAAATGCAGCGATATTAAAATGTCCTTGCAGATCAAAGGAGGCCTGTTCAAAGTAAGCTCCTGATTGCGAGTCCATCAGATTGTAAAAGAGCATGCCCTTTTGCATCGGCGTCAGCGCGTATACATTTTCCAGCTCACCTATATGTGCCGCCTGTTCCGCGATTTGTTCCAGTTCTCCAGTCGTCAGACCTTTGAAGGACACATCACTCGGCGTCAGCTCTGGCTGTTCCTGAGCGACACAATGCGCAATCACCTCTTGCAAAGCGGATTGCAGCAGTCCTGCCACACGTTCCAGCGTTTCTTGGCGATACTGCTTACGGCTGTAAGCGATCATCAAGCGCAGCGTGCCTTCCGAGATCATTGCATTCAAATCCAGCGCATATTGCAGCGGTGAATGGGCATCCTCTGTCTCCCCTGCGCTATAGGATGACCATGTGATTCCACTGTTTTGCACATCCTGATCGACCTGTCCCAAGTAGTTAAAGCTGATTTCCGGTTCTGCTGCAATCGGATGGGACGCAGGGGACAAGTAGCGCCAAGTTCCATACGTCAGCCCTTTATGCGGAATCCGGCGCAGACCTTCCTTCGTTTCTTTGATGTGCTGTGCCAGTGTCATTCCCTTGCCCATTTCCAGCAGCACCGGATACAAGCTCGTAAACCAGCCTACTGTACGTGTAATATCCACCTCTGGCAGGATTGCTTCCCGGCCATGTCCCTCCAGATTCACCAGCACCTGTCCGGCGCCTGTCCAGTTGTGCATCGCCAATCCTAACGCGGTCAATAGCAAATCATTGACCTCGGTGTTATAAGCGCGATGGGCCTGCTTTAGCAGTTGCTCCGTTTCAGCCTCGGTCCACTCCACCGTCAACACTTCGCTGTCTGCATTCAAGGAACCCTCGTAGGCGAAATCCTTAGGCAGCGGTGCCGCTTTCGCTTTGGCCTGTTCCAGCTGCTGCCAGTAGGCTTCATCCGATGCAGCCTCTGGACGATTGGCATAAGACGACAACTCCCGTGCCCATGTTTGGAAGGAATCCGTTTTATAGGGCAATCGTACAGGCTCGCCCTTGATCGCCTGCTCGTAACCTGTCGAGAAATCTTCAAACAGAATTCGCCACGATACCCCGTCCACCACCAAATGGTGAATGGCTATGAGCAAATGATCGCCCTCGGCTGTGCGGAACAATCCCAGCTTGACCAGAGGCCCTTCGGACAGGTGGATGCTGCTTTGAATTTCATTTGCCTTCGCTTCCAGCGCTTCCGCATAGGATGCTTGTTCACGGTAGTCTGCGGTTTCCAGCGTATACAATGCGCCTTCATCTACACCGCGTGTCCAAGCCTCGTAACCAGATGAAGCCTGACGGAAAACCGTACGAAGCGCATCATGATGCTTCACGATGTGATCCATGGTCCGGCAAACCGCCGTTTCATCAAAGCCCTTGGCACGATAGAGCATGACCGCCTGATTAAAGTGCTGCGGACGCTCGCGCTCCTGCGCAAAGAACCAATGCTGGATCGGAAGCAAAGCGGTTTTCCCGCTTACTTCTCCTTGATCTGCCATACGACTGACCTCATACATATGCGGTGCCAGTGCTTCCACCGTTGGATACTGGAACAAATCCTTCATGTCCAGCTTATAACCGACCTGGAACGCACGGGATGCGATTTGGATTGCCTTGATGGAATCGCCACCCAGATCGAAGAAATTGTCCGAAATACCGACAGTCTGCAGTCCCAGTACCGACTGCCAGACCGCTACCAGAGCCCGTTCTTGCGCGGTACGAGGCTCTGCATAATCCGTTCCGCTTTGCAGGCTGCCTTCCGGTGCTGGCAGGGCTTTGCGGTCAATTTTGCCATTTGGACTCAGCGGCATCTGCTCCAGCTGTACAAAGTACGACGGCACCATGTAGCTTGGTAGCTCCTGGCCCAGCTCACTTCTCAGCTCGCTGGCACCCATTTCTTGCCCGGCGACATAGTACGCCACCATTTGTTTTTGTCCCGTTTCATCCGCACGCGCCGTGACCACAGCTTCTCGTACCGATTCCATTTGGAGCAGCTGCGATTCGACCTCGCCCAGCTCAATCCGGTACCCCCGGATTTTCACCTGATGGTCGATCCGGCCCAGATATTCAATGTTGCCGTCCGGCATCCATCTCGCCAAATCGCCTGTGCGGTACATCCGTTCATAGCCGGCTTCGTCTTCGGCAAACGGGTCTTTCACAAATTTCTCGGCCGTCAGCTCTGGACGATTCAGATAGCCGCGGGCTACCCCGACACCGCCGATGCACAGTTCTCCTGCAACCCCGATCGGCTGCAATTGCTCCGTACCTTCCTTCACGATGTACAGACGAATATTTTGGATCGGTTTTCCGATTGGAATGACTGAATAGGTTTCATTAGGCTCGCAATCGAAGTACGATACGTCCACCGTCGCTTCGGTTGGTCCATACAGGTTGATCAGTTTCGCTCCGACCAGGTTCGACACGAGCCGCTGGAACCGGGCCACATGTTGTGGCGGCAACGCTTCGCCGCTGGCAAATACGTGGCGCAGCGTGCCCAGCTTCGCTTGCATCACTTCCTGTGGCTGCTGCTCCACATATTCTAGGAACGCATGCAGCATCGCAGGTACAAAGTGCATTGTACTCACGCCATCGCGGGCAATCGTATCGACGATGTCTTCCGGGTTCTTTTCCCCGCCCAAGGGCAACAAGCTCACCTTCGAGCCGACCAGCGACCACCAGAACAGCTCCCACACCGATACGTCAAACGTGAAGGCGGTCTTTTGCAGAATGGTATCTTCCGCACTCAAGCCGTATCGATCATGCATCCACAAAATCCGGTTCAGCACGGAATGGTGCTCCACCATCACGCCCTTCGGTTTCCCGGTGGAGCCGGAGGTGTAGATGACATAGGCTACATGATGCGGGCCAGCCAGTGGCTCCAGATTCGAACCGTTTTCGTGGTAGAGGTCCTCGCGATCCAACACCAGCACCTGGCCGTTGAAACTCAGTGAGGCTTGCTCTGCCAGATGCGACTGCGTCAGTACCAGCTTCGCGCCCGAGTCCTCCAGCATAAAGCGGATGCGATCCGCCGGATATTCTGGATCGATGGGTACATAAGCTCCGCCTGCTTTGAGGATCGCATAAATGCCTACGATCATGTCCAGCGAACGCTGAACCAAAATGCCCACGGGCTGATCCGGTTCAACACCTTCCGCACGCAGCGTCCGAGCTAAACGGTTCGCGCGCTCATTCAACTCCGCGTAGGTCAACGATTCCGATCCGCACAACACTGCCACCTGATCCGGTGTTTTCGCTGCCTGCTGCTCGAACAGTGCACTTAGCGTTTGATCCTGCGGATAGGCTGCCGCCGTATTCCCCCAGACCTGAACGAGCTGTGCCTGTTCTTGCGGTGTCACCAATTCCAACTCATTCACTCGGATATGCGGATTGTCCACAATTTGTCCGATGACATGGTCGATATGGCCCTGGATACGCTCCATGGCAGACCGGCTATACACGAGCGCATTGTATTCAAGCAGGATAGAGATATCCTCGTCAGGCACGACAATCAGGTTAAAATCGTAGTTGGTTTGCTCGGCAAGTGCCACATTGGCAATCGAGAAGTCCGTCTGTGACCTTGTCACGTCAGAACCGCCCATCTGCTTCATCTGCTGCCCGATCGGGTAGTTTTCAAAGACCATTATGTGATGAACTAGGTCTTGTTTTTGTTCAGTCAGTGCCTGGATATCGTATAGCGGGAACGTATCATAGACACTGGAGGCCAAAGCCTGTTCCTGGGTGCGCTGCAATACTTCAGCAAATGTAGCATTCCATTCACTTTGAATCCGCACCGGTATGGTATTGATAAACAATCCGATCATGTTCTCCACGCCTGGAAGGTCTGCCGGACGACCGGATACCACACCACCAAACACAACATCCTGATTATTATTGTATTGCTGTAAAATAACACCCCACACACTTTGCAGCAGTGTGTTAATCGTGACATGTTGTTGCTTGGCCATTTGGTTTAATGCCGCAGTCCGTTCTTTACCCAACCTAAAGGGCAGCTTTTCCGAAACATAGCCGGCATTTGAACTTTCACCACTTCCGTCTGATTCTTCATCCCGTGCGACGACAGAAGCTTGTGCGTTCTCACCAGGCAACAAGGTTTGCTGCTCAAAACCTGCCAAATAGTCACTCCAATAACGGGTTGCTTCCTGCGCATCCTGTTGTTCCAGCCATTCGATATAATCACTATAGGGCTTGACAGGTGCGAGCTCTGGCTGTTTGTGCTCCAGCAAGGAAACATATGCCCCAAACACTTCGTCCGTCATCAGGGACAGGCACCAGCCGTCCATCACAATATGATGGAAGCTCCATACAAAACGGTAGGAGCGATCACCCGTGCGGAAGACGGCTACGCGCATGAGCGCATCCTTGCTTAGATCAAAGCCTCGAGCTTTATCCTGGGCCACAAATTCAGCTACAGCGTGTTCGCGCCCTCTGACATCCTCATAACGGAAGCTCGGATTTTTATGACGATAGACAATCTGCAACGGTTGACCATACCAGCCGCTGTAGAAATTCGTCCGTAATATAGCATGCCGGCTAACCAGCAGCTTCAAACTTTCCTCGAATAGGGATGGTTCAAAGTGGCCCTCTAGATCAAAGGTTGCCTGCTCAAAATACACGCCTGTTTCTGCATTCATCAAACTATGGAACAGCATCCCCTTTTGCATAGGGGTCAACGGGTACACATTTTCCAATTCCCCAACCGTCTTGGTCTGCTCCTTAATCGTATCTAATTGCTCCATTGTCAGACCTTTAAACAGCACATCACTTGGAGTCAATTCGGTCCGCTCCCGTGTGACACAATGCTCGATCATTTCAAGCAGATTGGATTTCAGCAGATTGGCTAGCATGTGGACGGTGTCCTTACGGAAGGCTTTGCCGTTATACCGAATGTCCAGTTCCAGGATGCCGTTCGTTACGATCCCGCTCACATCGAGCGCATATTTCATCTTCGTCCGGTCACTAACGACCGATCCAATTGAGTAAGGAGACCTACGCATACCGCTGTTTGGCAAGTCCTGATCCAGCTGTCCGAGATAGTTAAAGCTTACTTGTGGCTCGGCAAAAGCTTGCTGTTGACCAGGATTCAGTGTATTTGCTTGCTGACTGGCGACTTGGCTGGATTCACTCAAATATCTCCAGATTCCGTAGCCCATTCCTTTATTCGGAATATGGCGCAGACTCTCTTTGACCTGTTTGATGCGTTCCGACCAAGCGGGATCACAACCAACGTCCAGCAATACCGGATATGGACTCGTAAACCAGCCTACCGTACGAGAAATGTCCGTATCCGGCAAAGTGTTCTCACGCCCGTGTCCCTCTAAATTAATCAGACTGCGTTCATGACCCGTCCACGTGTACAGCATCATGCCCAAAGCAGTCAGAAGCAGATCGTTCACTTCCGTGTTATATGCGCGGTGTGCTTGCTTCAATAATTTTGATGTCTCTTCCTCCGTAAGCTGGACGACCACTGTATCCGTGTCAGCCAAGGTAAAGGGCTCAGCCTGCGCTTGATCCTCAGGCAAACGTACTTGGTCAGCCCAAGCGGCTGCGTTCCATTGCTCCCAATAGGCGTGTTCACTGTCCATGGCTGCGCTATTCGCATAGGTGGAAAGTTTTTGTGACCAGGAACGGAATGAATCCGTTTTGTCCGGCAGCTGAAGCACTTCCTGATGAACAGCCTGTTCATAGGCAGTAGCCAAATCCTCAAACAAGATACGCCAGGATACCCCGTCCACGACCAAATGGTGAATCGCCATCAGGAGATGGTCCCCATCTGCACAGTGGAACAAACCCGCCTTTAACAGCGGTCCTTCTTGCAGTTGGATGCTGCTTTGAATTTCATTGGCTTTCGCCTCAATTGCCGCGCTGAGCATGGCTTCATCCGTCAAATCCCTAAAGTCCAGCACGTCCAGATGATACAGCTCGCCTTCCTGTATTCCGCGGTTCCATGCTTTATAGCCTTGCTCGGTCTTGCTGAACACCATCCGCAGAGCATCATGGTGCTCTGCTAGTTTGCCAAGCGCCTGACGCAGAGCAGCTTCGTCAAAGCCCTGCTCCCGGTGCAGGATAACGGCCTGATTAAAGTGATGCGCATCCACTTGGGCCTGCGCAAAGAACCCATGCTGGATCGGAAGCAACGCCGTTTCTCCGCTCACTTCTCCCTGATCTGCCATACGACTGACCTCGTGCATATGCGGTGCCAGCGTTGCGACGATGGGATAGCGGAACAAATCCTTCATGTCCAGCTTGTAGCCTGCCTGGAACGCACGAGACACGATTTGAATCGCCTTGATCGAATCGCCGCCCAGGTCAAAGAAATTGTCTAAAATACCGACGGTTGGCACGCCCAGGACGGACTGCCAGATCGCTACGAGTGCTCGTTCTGTTACAGTGCGTGGCGCTGCATAATCCGCACCGCTTTGCAGACTGCCTTCTGGTGCTGGCAGGGACTTGCGGTCGATTTTACCATTCGGTGTCAGCGGCATCTGCTCCAACCAGATGAAATACGACGGCACCATATAGCTTGGTAGCTCTTGTCCCAGCTCCTGTCTCAGTTCACCCGCTCCAAGCTCTTGACTCGCCACGTAGTACGCCACGAGCTGTGTTTGGCCCGTTTCGTCCGTACGTGCCATGATGACCGCTTCTTGTACCGATTCCACCTGCAGCAGCTGCGATTCGATCTCGCCCAGTTCGATCCGGTAACCTCTGATTTTCACCTGATGGTCCATCCGACCCAAATATTCAATGTTGCCGTCCGGCATCCATCTTGCCAAATCGCCTGTACGATACATCCGCTCATGGTCTGACTTGTCATCAGCAAACGGATTATTCACAAATTTCTCGGCCGTCAGTTCTTCACGTTTCCAATACCCACGGGCCAATCCTTCCCCTGCAATACATAACTCACCCGGTACGCCGACGGGCTGCAATTCTCCATTCGCATTCATGATATAGATTTGGGTATTCGCAATAGGACGTCCAATATTAATGTGCTCCGCATGGGTCAGTTCCTGCACGGTCGACCACACCGTCGTTTCTGTAGGTCCGTACATGTTATAAATGCGAGGACCTTTTATTTCTTGCAGTGCTGCGAGCAGCTTGGACGGAAGGGCTTCGCCCCCGACCATAATGGCCTTCACGCTTTGCAGTGTGCGGGAACCTGCTTCATGACCCAGCAGCATTTGTAACCGGGATGGGGTCATTTGCAACATCTCAATATGATGATGTGCAATCAATTCACCCAGCGCCTGCGGATTCACCTGATGCTGGCTGTCGCCAAGCACCACCGTCATTCCACCCAACAAGGGCAAGATGGTTTCCAAGACGAAAATATCAAATGAAATAGTCGTCAGTGACAAAATGGTTTGGCTCGCTTCAAAGTCAATGACTTCACGCATCCCGGTAATAAAGTTGAGGACCGAGCGATGCTGGAGCATAACTCCTTTCGGATTTCCAGTCGAACCAGACGTATAGATGACATAAGCCAAATGCTCTGGGCGGGCAATCGCCTCCAGATTGCTGCTCTCTCCCTGATACAAGGCTGCATCCTCAAGAAATATGGCATTGGCGTTGCAATGATGCTCTTCCAACAGATCACGACTGGTCAGAAGCACTGTGGCCTCGCTATCTTCCAGCATGTAGGCAATACGAGAGGACGGAAATTCGGGATCAATCGGCACATAAGCACCACCTGCTTTTAGAACAGCCAGGAGACCTACGATCATTTCCACTGAACGCTGTACCATCAGACCGACCAGTTTGTCAGGTCCTACTCCTTGTGCTTGAAGCATTCGGGCCAATGAATTTGCCCGTTCATTCAGTTCCCGATAAGTCAGACTCTGATGTCCAAATACCAATGCCACCTGATCTGGCGTATATTCTACCTGCTCCTCGAACAGCTGATGGATCGTCTGATGAGACGGAAAAGCACAAGCGGTATCATTAAATGCCGCTGTAATCTGCTGCTTTTCCGCCGCTGTGAGTAGTTCCAGTTCTTCAACACGAACATGCGGATTGAGCGAAATTTGCTCCAGCAGGCGTGCAAAATGCCCATACAGACGCTCAATACCTGCTTGATCAAAGCTGAGCGTGTTATACATAAAACGAATCTTGATGCCTTCACCCGGCATAACGACGACGTTCAGATCATAGTTGGTTTCCTCTGTAGACACCACGTTCGAAATCGTAAATTTATCCTGTCCATCACTGCCCAACTGCTCTACCTGCTGCTCCACCGGATAATTTTCAAATATCATAATATGATTGATTAAATCCTGTTTCTGCTCGGTCAGTGCTTGAATTTCATACAGCGGGAACGCATCGTAGGCATTGGAAGCCAGCGCCTGCCGCTGTGTTCGTTTCATCAGCTCGACAAAGGTTTCACCTTGTTCAGACTGCACGCGCACTGGAATCGTGTTAATGAATAGCCCAATCATGTGCTCCACACCTGGAATATCCCCTGGGCGACCGGACACAACGCTGCCGAACACAACATCCGAACTATTATTATATTTTTGCAACAAGACGCCCCATACCGTCTGAATCAGCGTATTGATCGTCACCTGATTTTGCTTCGCCACTTGTTCGATCTGGGCAACCAGCTCTGGCTGAAATTCGCAATCCAGATCTTCAGCAACATATTCCCCGGTGTGCATCGATTTAGGCTGTATTTTTTGCTGCGGGAGCGTAATTTGCTGCTCATAATCTTCCAGATATCTGCTCCAGTACTGCAGGGCCGCCTCACGGTCCTGACGTTCCAGCCATTCAATAAATCGACTGAACGGCGTAACAGGCTCCAGTACGGGTTTATGACCCGCGCGCAGTGCCAGATAGCTGCCGAATACCTCCTGTGTCATAAAGGACAAGCACCAGCCATCCATCAAAATATGATGGAAGCTCCAAACAAAGTGGTACGTTTCATCCCCGGTTTGCAGGATCGAAATACGAATGAGTGCATCCTCTGTGAGATTGAATCCTTTCGCTTTATCCTCGATGACAAAAGCTTCAACACGAGCTTCTCGTTCCTCTTTTTCTAGTCCGCGCAAGTCTTCATAATATAATTGCCCGCTACGATTACGGAAGACGACCTGTACAGGCTCATCCTTCCAGGAGTTGATAAAGTTCGTCCGCAATGCCTCATGACGCTGTACGAGCAGATCAAAGCTCTTACCGAAAGTAACCACATCAAACCGTCCATTCAATTCAAAGGTGGCCTGCTCAAAGTAAGCTGCCGAACTCTCATCCATTAGACTGAAGAAGAGCATACCCTTTTGCATCGGCGTCAAAGCATACACATTTTCTAGTTCACCCATATCTTGTGTATCTTTCACCAATTGCTCCAGCTCGTCCAGCGTTACATGTTTTAACAAGACATCACTTGGGGTCAACACCGTTCTCTTTTGGGCTACACAATGATGAATGACTTCACGCAAGCCGGATGCTAGCAGCTCTCCCAGCCGTGCAATCGTGTCATGACGGAACTGCGTTGTGCCGTAGCGAATCGTGAACATCAGCTCCCCATCCTCGATTAATCCATTGATATCTAGTGCAAAATCCATAGCCGCGTTCGTGCTAACTGGTACACCGATGGAATAGGAGGAAGGCTCCAGATCGTTGCCTTTATAATCCTGATCGAATTGGCCTAAATAGTTAAAACTGATCTCAGGCTGCGCCTGTAACTGCACGCCTGCTTTTTCCAGCACATTCATATCTGACAGGTAGCGCAAAATACCATAACCGATGCCTTTTTGCGGAATATGACGCAGCCCTTCCTTAATCCGTTTGATCAGACGAGCCGTATTTCCTCCTTGTCCCAGACTTCCATCCAGTACAACCGGGAACTGGCTCGTAAACCAACCGACCGTGCGCGTAATATCCACATCCGGTACAATAGCTTCCCGTCCATGGCCCTCCAGGTTGACTAACACCCGTTCAGAACCAGACCAGTCATAGACGGCTTTTCCGAGCGCAGCCAGCAACAGGTCATTCATTTCCGTGTTGTACGCGCGATGAGCTTGTTTGAGCAACTGCTCGGTTTCCTGCTTCGTCCAGCGCACAGTGACAACCTCACTGTCTCCGAGCCGTGCATTGTCATTGGCAAAATCCTTCGGCAAAGGCTTCGCGAGACTGGCTTCTGCTTGTTCGATATGCTGCCAGTAGGCAAGCTCCCGCTCCATCGTCGCACGATTCGCGTAGGCTGACAGCTGTTTGGCCCATACCTGGAAAGAATCTGTTTTATGCGGCAGTCGAATAGCTGTGCCTGTTTGACCTGCAACGGCCTGCTCATAACCGGATGCCAAATCCTCCAGTAAAATACGCCACGATACGCCGTCCACAACCAAATGATGAATCACGATTAGCAAATGATCGCCCTCAGCGCAGTGGAACAGACCAAGCTTCACAAGCGGACCCTCGCTCAAATGAATGCCGGCTTGAATTTCACTCGCCTTGGCTTCTACAGCGGCAGATTCGTCCTCTATTCCTCTAAAATCTACAATGTCCAGCGTGTATAGCTCGCCTTCCTCCACACTGCGGTTCCAAGCGACATAACCCTGCTCCGTCTCACGGAATACAGTGCGCAATGCGTCATGATGCTGGACAATACGTTCCATCGTACGGCGCAGCGCTTCTATGTCAAAGCGCCCAGCTCGATACAGCATCATCGCCTGGTTGCTGTGGTGCAGGTCTACCGGCTGCTGCTCGAAGAACCACCGCTGAATGGGTGTCAGTTCCACCTGGCCTACGACTTCTTCCTGACTGGCCATCTTGCCATCTGTACGAAGTAAAGGACTGAGTGACGCTACCGTCGGATTGCTGAAGAGGTCCTTCATGTCCAGTCGATAACCTGCTTGCAGCAATCGGGAGGATACTTGCAGCGCTTTAATCGAATCGCCGCCCAGTTCAAAGAAGTTATCCTGCGTGCCTACCGTTTCGACACCCAGCACCCCGGCCCATACTGAAGCTAAAACCTGTTCTACCGTGGTACGCGGTGCCACATAGGCCACTCCCGTAAGGATGCTGCCTTCTGGTTCCGGTAAGGCCTTGCGGTCGATTTTGCCGTTGCTCGTCAGTGGGATCGCCTCCAGACGCATCAAGCGTGCAGGTACCATATGTGCTGGCAGTCCGGCTTCCAGCTTGGCCTGTACTTCCTCGATCCGCAGCTCGTCTTCACCCGTAATGTATCCGCACAAGTACTTGTGCCCACGCTCATCCGTCCGGTCGATGACTACCGCTTGACGCACACCCGGCACCCGCTGGATCGCCGTTTCAATCTCGCCTAGCTCGATCCGATATCCCCGGATTTTGACCTGATAGTCCATCCGGCCGATAAAGTCCACATTGCCGTCCGGCATCCACCGCGCGAGGTCACCTGTGCGGTACAATCGTTCACCCGGTACGTACGGGTTTGCCACGAACTTCTCGGCCGTCAGGCCCGCACGATTCAGGTAGCCTCGTGCCACCCCGGCACCGCCAATGCACAGCTCGCCCAGTACGCCGATCGGCACCGGATTCAACTGGCTGTCCAAGATGTAAAACCGTGCGTTCAGCCACGCCTGACCAATCGGTACATTGCCGCTACTTGGCAGCTTCGACAGTTCTTCGTCGTAGAAGCTGGAGTCAATCGCCGCTTCCGTGACGCCGTAGCTGTTCATAATACGAACATCCGCGCCAAACCGTTCTTGCAGCACCCGATAATCCGTCACGCTGCAGCTGTCCGAGCTGGTGATCAGCAGTTCCAGACTGCTCATGTCCAGTCCCTGTTCATGTACATGCTGCATGAACGGTACGATTAAAGCCGGTGTGGATTCGAACACCGTAATCTGATAGTCGTGAATCCAGCCGTACAGACGGCTTGGGTCAATCCGGTCGTCTTTCGGGCAGATGACCATCGTGCCACCGTTATAGAGCGCCCGCGCGATATCGCCGACAAACACGTCGAAGGAGAAACTTGCCAGTTGCAGCAATCGTACCGGGAACTGGTTCAAACGGTAATCCCGGCGGTATGCCGCGGCTGTGTTTACCAAACTGTGATGCTCGATCATGACCCCTTTCGGGCGTCCCGTTGTCCCGGACGTATAGATAACATATGCCAGATCCTGCGGCTCATTGATAGGTTCCACATCCGTGGCATCCCCGATGTACAGCGACTCATCGTCCAGCGCCAGTACGGTGTGCAGACGCAAGTTCGCTGCGGATTCGGATACTGCTTCGCTATTAAATGACGAATCTGATTTCAAGATTAATCCCTCATTAAGGCTGTCTCTTTCCATCGTTTCAATGCTAACCGCCGTTTCCAGCTCGCCCTCAGACTGCCCTCCGGCCAAAGTCTGTCGGCTTTCCTCCAGCCATGCCTGCGCGCGCTCCTGCAAGCCGATTTGCGTCAGCAGCACTGTCGCGCCGCTGTCCTCCAGCATAAAGCGGATACGTTCGGACGGATAATCCGCATCTAACGGTACATATGCCCCGCCGGCTTTCCATACTGCCAATACGCCGACCAGCATGTCCACCGAACGCTCGCTCAAAATACCAACAATGGATTCGCGCCCAATGCCTTCATTCCGCAATCTACGAGCAAGTTGGTTCCCACGCTCGTTCAGCTCACGGTATGTAAGCTGCCGCTCCTCGTATACAACTGCCACGTGATCCGGTGCAAGCTGCGCTTGTTCTTCCACATAGGCGTGGAACAACCCTTCTGATTGCTTTTCATCACTCCATGCAGATACGCCTACTGATCCAAAACCGTCGATGATTTTCGCTTTTTCCGAAGCAGTCACTAGCTCCAGCTCATCTACCAGCGCATGCGGTTTGTGAATTGCTTCTTCTATCACACGCAGCCAGTGCTCACGGAATTGCTCGACAGTTGCACGTTCAAACACCAGCGCGTTGAATTCCAAATGAATATCCATTTCATCGCCTGGCACCACTGTAATATTAAAATCATAGTTCGTTTGCTCTGACATTGAAGCATTGGCAATCGTAAAACCATTCGTACCACGGCTACCCATGTGCTCCATGCGCTGTTCCACTGGGTAGTTTTCAAACACCATAATATGGTTCACCAGGTCCTGTTTTTGCTCTGTCAGGGCCTGAATTTCATATAACGGATAGGTTTCATAGGCTCGGGAAGCCAGTGCCTGCTCCTGTATCTGCTTCATTAACGCAGCAAACGTCATATCTTTCTCACTGTGAATCCGTACAGGAACCGTGTTAATGAACAAACCAATCATTTTATCGATGCCCGGAATATCCGCTGATCTGCCGGATACGACACTGCCAAATACAACATCCCGACTGTTGTTATACCGTTGCAGCACAACGCCCCACGCTGCTTGTAGAAGTGTATTGACCGTCACTTGCTTTTGCTTAACCAGCTTGTTCATCCGTTCCGTCACTTCGCGGTCCAGTGTAAACGAAAGTTTGTCCGCTTCATATTCTTTAGCGTGACCGTCCAGCTGTTTTGCCTGCGGCAATACCGTCTGCTGCTCGAAACCAGCAAAATAATCACTCCAGAACCGTTCAGCCTCTGCTTTGTCCTGCCGCTCCAGCCATTCAATATATTCGCTGTATGGCGTTACCGGGGCAAGCTCCGGCTTGTGGTCTTCGAGGATGGCAAAGTACGTATTAAATGCTTCCCCCACAACTAGGAACAAGCACCAGCCGTCCATCAAAATATGGTGGAAGCTCCACACAAAACGGTACGATTCCTCGCCTGTACGCAAAATAGACACCCGCATCAGCTCGCCTGAGCTGAAATTAAAGCCTTCGGCTTTGTCATGCTCAGCAAAACCAGCAATGTATGCGTCCTGCTCTCCTTGTCCCAGTGAACGCACATCTTCAAAACGGAACCCGGCATGTTTGTGACGGTACACCACCTGTAAAGGCTGCTCATTCCATCCGCTATAAAAATTCGTTCTGAATATTTGATGGCGATCCACCAGTTGATTTAAGCTTTCGGCAAAAGCCTCCACTTGAAAGCTGCCTTGCAGATCAAATGTCGCCTGCTCAAAGTACGCCCCGGATTTCGGCTCCATTAAGCCGTGGAACAGGATGCCTTTTTGCATGGGTGTGAGCGAATAAATATTTTCCAGTTCTCCCGCAACAGCCGTCTGCTCTACAATATGTTCCAGCTCTCCAGCCGTCAGTCCTTGGAAGGACAAGTCGCTTGGCGTCAGCTCTGGAAACTCTTTTTCCACACAGTGAGCCAATACCTCACGCAAGCTCTCCTGAAGCAGATCAGCCAGCTTTTTGATTGACTTTTTCATGAACGTTTTGTTGCTGTAGCTGATCGTCAGTTCCAGTGCACCGTCCGTGATCATGCCGTTGATATCCAGAGCATACCGCTTGGTTAACGTGTCACTAATGGAAGCTCCGATGGAATAAGGAGACATGCGAAAGGCATTTTTCTTTAAATCCTGATCGAATTGTCCGAGATAGTTAAAGCTGATTTCCGGCTCGGCGACAAAAGCGGCTTCCCCTTCCCCGTCAGCAAGATATCTCAAAATCCCGTATCCAATTCCTTTATGCGGCAAACGGCGCAGTCCTTCTTTGACGTTCTTGACACGCCGTCCCACATTCTGTTCCTCGCCCATATCGAGTACAACCGGGAATTGGCTGGTAAACCAACCGACCGTACGCGTAATATCCACATCCGGCAAAATAGCTTCCCGTCCGTGACCCTCCAGATTTACAAGCACCTGACGGATGCCTGCCCACTCCTGAATTGCGGTGCCCAGAGCTGTCAGCAACAGGTCGTTCGCTTCCGTATTGTAGGCACGATGAGCTTGTTTCAAGAATTGTTCCGTTTCTTCTACCGTCCACTCCACTGTCAGTGTCCGATCATCGCGAAGCTGTGGCTTGGCCTGAGATTTACGAGTGTAATCTTTTGGCAAGGATGTCTGACTCTTCCCTGCTTGCTCAATCTGCTCCCAATACGCACGCTCGTTCTCCAACGCTCTACTGCTCGCATAAGCGGACAGCTGGTCTGCCCAAAGGCGGAAGGAATCTGTCTTATTAGGCAAACGGACAGACTCGCCCCGTAAAGCCTGCTCATAGCCGGATGCCAAATCCTCCAGCAAAATACGCCAAGACACGCCGTCGACCACAAAATGGTGAATCGCTATCAACAAATGGTCTCCATCCGGGCAACGGAACAGACCCAGCTTCACCAAAGGGCCTTCATCTAAACGGATACTGCTTTGAATTTCGCTGGCTTTGTTCTCCAGCAAATGAGCAAAGTCAGACTCATTTGTAAAATCAACCACTTCGAGGCTGTACAGTTCCCCTTCTTGCACGCCACGGTTCCATACTTCATATCCACCGTCCACATTTTGGCGGAATACGATGCGCAAAGCGTCATGATGCTCGACAATGCATTGCAGTGCCTGATGAAGCGCCGTTTCGTCCAAACGATCCTCACGGTGCAGCATCAGAGCCTGATTATAGTGCTCAGGATTGGATGGCTGCTGCTCAATGAACCAGTGTTGAATCGGTGTCAATACCACGTTTCCACTGACTTCTCCTTGAGCGGAAACGCGGGTCATCCGCTGCACCCGTCCATTCAGCTCAGCAATCGTCGGATACTGGAACAGCTCTCTCATTTCCAGCTTGTAACCATTTTGCAGCAGTCTTGAAGACACCTGGATGGCCTTAATCGAGTCGCCCCCCAGATGGAAAAAGTTATCCAGCACACCAATATGCTCGATACCAAGTACAGATTGCCACACGGACACTAGCGTCCGTTCTACCTCATTACGGGCTGCTACGTAATCCTCACCGGAATCCACGCTGCCCTCCGGTTGCGGCAACGCCCGACGATCCACTTTGCCATTTGGTGTCAACGGCAATTGCTCCAGCTGCACAAAATATGACGGTACCATGTAACCCGGCAATTCTTGGCTCAAGGCGCTTCGCAGCTCACTAGCCGCGATATCCGCAAGGGTGACTACATATGCACAGAGCTGCTTTTGCCCCTGCTCATCCTCACGTGCAATGACGACGGCTTCTTGCACCGCCTCCAGCTTCAGCAGCTGTGCTTCCACCTCGCCCAACTCAATCCGGTAGCCCCGGATTTTCACCTGTGCGTCAATCCGTCCTTTGTATTCCAGCGTCCCGTCCTCATTCCAGCGCACCAAATCGCCTGTGCGGTAGCAGCGCTCTCCGCTGCGGAACGGACTATCTACGAACTTTTCAGCCGTCAAATCCGGACGGTTCCGGTAGCCACGTGCCACCCCATCGCCGCCGACGATCAACTCCCCCCATGCCCCGACAGGCTGAAGCTGCATGGAACGATCTACGACATACGCTGTGGAGTTGTGGATCGGACGCCCAATCGGCACCGCTTCCAATTGCACGCTGGCAATCGCATGAGTTGTAGAAAAAGTTGTATTTTCTGTCGGCCCATAGCCGTTAATGATCCGAAGGGACGGATGAGCCTCCAGCACCCGGTTAATGTGCGGTACGGACAGCACATCACCACCGACCAGCAGTTCTTGTACCCCCTCGAACAGCTCCAAGTCCTGCTGAGATAGCTGGTTAAAGAGCGGTGCAGTCAGCCACATTGTCGTGATACCATGGTTGCGCACGGCTTCCTTGAGCTTTGGAGCGTCCAAAATGACATCCTGACTTACCAGCACGAGCTGTCCACCATTTAGTAGCGCACCCCAAATTTCGAAGGTGGACGCGTCAAAGACAACAGCGCCAGTTTGCAAAATGCGTGTATCAGCATCTAATTGCGCATAGTTTGTACTTTTCACCAAACGCACAACACTGCGATGTTCTACCATAACCCCTTTGGGCTGTCCGGTTGTGCCCGAAGTGTACATCAAATAAGCTAGTCGGTTTCCAAATTTACGTTCTTGTTCTTCAGCGGTGCTGTCTACGACAGACGAGGATGATTCATTTAAAATCTCATTTTTCAGATTTGTATAATCGGTATAATCCGCATGATAAACCTCATTTTGCTCCCAATGTACGGTATTCAAGCCTTGGTTATTCTCTGCACCGTGCACCTTAGCATCGCTCAGATCCAGTACGATTCCGGTGTATTCCTCCGGTTGTTGTTCTGCGCTCTGCACCAGCAGCAACTTCGCCCCCGAATCTTCCAACAGGTAACGTACACGTTCAGCCGGATAATCAGGATCAATCGGTACATATGCGCCGCCCGCTTTGAGAATCGCCAACATGCCAACGATCATATCCGTGGAACGCTCAGCAACGATACCTACAGTTTGCTCGGCGGTAACACCGTGTCCGCGCAACGTGTGAGCCAGTCGATTTGCTTTTACATTCAGTTCGCCATAAGTTAAACGGGCATTTCCGAACACAACTGCTGTCTGATTCGGTGTACGTTCAGCCTGTTCCTCAAACAACTCATGAATGCCTGCTTCGTGTGGATATTCCACCGCTGTAGCATTGAATACGTCGACGATTTGCGCCCGTTCTTCCTCACTGATCAGCGACAATTCGTGTATCCGCTTGTGTGGGCCCTGCACCATATGCTCCGCCACACTCAAAAATTGTCGAATAATTCGAGCAATTTCCTGTTCACTAAACAGCTCGGTACGATAATCCAGGTACAGCACGAGTCTATCATCATCCAGCATTTCAACCATGTGAATATCGAAGTCGTTCACCGTATCTCCGCAGAAATCGTTATCAACCTGCTGAATCGCTTCATCAAACCGGGAGAAACTCAAAGTACGGTACTGAATGGAAGCACCAAACAGACGCTGAATGTCCAGACTGCTTTGCTGTTCACGCAAATCCTGAATAATTTTGTTGTACGGGTAACGCTGATGCCGCAAAATAGACGCCTGCTCCTTCCCTACACCCTGCAGGAAGGTCAGCAGTTCGGATTCTGGTTCGACCAACAAACGCGTAGCCACGGTACTGACGAACATACCGATGGTATCTTTTTCCTTCTTAGACGTACGGTTGGCATAGAGTGTCCCCACGCTTAAGTCCTGCTCTCCCGTCACTTTATGCAAATAAATATACAGAGCCGCCAGGAAGAACGTGAAAATACTAATTTTATGTTCCTCGCAAAAAGCCGTAACACCACGATACAACTCATGTTCCAGTATAAAGCTCTCCCGGCGTGCAGCTGTGCTCAGTGTCAGCGGGTTATATGATTTCAAACCTGTAGTCTCTGGCAAATCGGCAAACTTTTCTGTCCAGTACGTTTTGTCCTTTTGATAACGGTCTGATTGCTCATAGCTTTGCTCTACCTGGATAAAATCCAGATAGGGATTGCCCTTGGTCGGCGTATCTTGACCTGTACCATGCACAATATCCATATAATGTCCGGTGATTTCATTAATGGCCTGATTCATGGACACGCCGTCTGAGATAATATGATGCATTTTAAAATTAAACCAGGTTTCTTCTGCTCCGAGCTGCAAGATAACAAATCGGTACAGCTGCGAATCCAACAATGAGAACGGCTGTGGATTATGGCGCTTTAACCATTCCTTTGCTTCTTCCAGGGTAACTTGGAGCGTTTCTATACTTTCCGCCGTAAACGGCTCTACATATTGATACGGAATCCCATCCTGAGCAGTAATTTTGATACGAAAAGAATCATTTTGGGCAATGACCCGGTTCATTGCTTGCTGCAAGGCATCTATACGAACAGTTCCCCTGATTTTTACTGTTGCAATAATTGTTGATGTGTTCCGATTAGGATACAGAAGCTCCGTATACCAAATCCGTTGCTGTGGCTGGCTTAGCGAAAACAATTGAACATTTTGCTGTGTCATCCGTCTCTCTCCTCGCAAAATAGATATTGGTAAAAAGGAAATTCGCATATTTATGCGGTTTGTTCCTCGGGATGCTTTCGAAATTGAAGCTCATACAACTCTGCATAATGACCGCCCTCGGCAAGGAGCTGATCATGGGTACCCTGCTCTTTCAGTTCACCATCGGCAAGGACACAGATCGTATCCGCCCGTTCAATCGTAGACAATCGATGGGCAATAACTAATGTCGTACGATCCTTCATCAGCTCATTTAAGCCCTGCTGGACTTCATATTCCGATTCTGCATCCAAAGCCGAGGTTGCTTCATCCAACAGCAAAATCGGTGCATTTTTGAGCAAAGCACGAGCAATTGCGATCCGCTGTCTTTGACCGCCAGACAAATTGGCTCCGCGTTCACCAACAATCGTGTCGTACCCCTCTGGCAGCTCGGCTATGAAGCCGCTGGCATAGGCTGTTTTGGCCGCAGCCTCTACTTCCTCATCCGTGGCAGTCGGTGAGCCAAAACGGATATTATCCGCTACTGTACCGTGGAACAGCGTAGCCTCCTGTGGTACATAGGCCATCAAATCCCTGACCTCATCCAACGGAAATTCTTCTGCCAAGCGACCACGAACCCGCAGCACACCTTCGTCCGGTGGGTAAAATCCCAACAACAGCTTCATGACTGTGCTTTTGCCGCCACCACTCGGGCCGACAAGCGCGGTTACCTGTCCTTCTGGCACGACCAAGTTTAACCTTTGCAGCGTTGGATGGTCAGGCTGATAGCCAAAGGTGATGTCGTGCAGCTCCAGCGCAGCCGGAGTCTGTTCAATGGCATGGTCTGAACGCAAGGTCTCAACATCGCCATAGAATTCCCCAGATTCACGGGCTGATAAAGCTGCCGTCTCGGGATCGATAAGCCTAGTCAGCGGTCCCTTCTTTTTAGCCGCGGGGAACTGCTCTTCTTCCTTCGACTCATCCAGAATTTCGCGGATACGCGCCAAGCCTGCCAAAGAGTTTTGTAACAGTGTTACAGCTGCCCCTAGCTCCAAAAACACCGTTGAAATACCGGTTTGCAGCTGCACAATCTGTCCCAATACTCCCAGTTCCATTTGCTTCTGCGATACCAGAATCAATCCGGCGACAAGCACACCGCCCAGCGTAATGAACTCTATGACAAAATTGCACATATCCTGCAAGCCCATATGACGTCCCTGCCGGATGCTGATACGGTTTATGTCCTCGCTTGCATCGTTACATAGTCCACCTACCTTTGTCCTCAACCCAAACAACTTCACCGTCTGCAAACCGGAAAGCAAATCACTCAATCGTTCCGTGAACCTGCTCATCCGTCCCTGTAACTCTTCACTCGTCTTTCGCATTTTCTTTGCGAAATGAGCATTTATCCAGGCTGAAGCCAGCCCAAGTAAAACCGCCATAATCCCAAATCGCCAATCCAGAACCATCAAAATGACCAACGAGCCCAAGAAAAGCGAAATTTCTAGTATAATCGAGCGGATATGAACGGTGTAAGCCTGCTCCAGCGCCTGTACATCATTCGTCATACGGGATACAAGATCACCCGAATGGTGTTTTTCGGCTTTATCGTACGATAGCTTAACAATGTGGCCAAATAGTTTCATTCGTACTTCGGCAATCGCCAGCTTTACACACCGTTTATACATATAGCTGCACAGGGGGGAAATAAGACTTAATGCCAAAAATGTACCACTAACCAAATAGACCGCTCGGTATAGCTCCTGTACATCGCCATTAACCGCGAAATTCAGCAAATAATGCACCACAAAAGAAAGTAAAATCGTGATGCTCGCATTGGTCAGACTATTGCCAACCAGCCCGGTAAAATACCATTTTCGGTGCGGCTTCATCAGGGACATCAACTGCTTAAATTCATAAAACCCCTGCTTGAAGGTCACGACGCTCACCCCTTTCCTCAGGCAACGAATTACCGTTTTCCGCCGTATGCTGTTCTTCTTCAAAATTTTTCAAATACAGCTTTCGATACACACCATCACGACCTAGTAATTCCTCATGAGAACCCGATTCCACAATGCTCCCCTGATCGAGTACAATAATGCGGTTCGCCTGACGTACGGTTGACAGTCGATGAGCAATGACCAGTACCGTCCGGTTTTGCATTACCGCATTCATCGCATTCTGCACCTGAGCCTCCGACTGACTATCGAGTGCTGAAGTCGGCTCGTCCAATAGAAGCAGCGGAGCATTTTTCAGTAATGCTCTTGCTATGGAAATACGCTGTTTTTGACCGCCAGACAATCCGCCTCCCCGCTCGCTCAACAGGGTTTCATAGCCCTCGGGAAGTTGAACAATAAAATCATGCGCATGTGCCGCTTTCGCCGCCTCGACAATTTCTTCCCGAGTCGCCTCCAAACGTCCATATCCGATATTTTCTGCAATGGTGGCCGGAAAAAGCGACGGCTCCTGAGATACCATCGAAATATGACTGCGCAGGCTTGTTAAATTCCAATCTGTCAAACTCTTTCCAAATAGTTGAATGGTTCCAGCATGCTCTCCAGGTTCATTAAATCCGCAAAGCAGCTTGAAAATCGTGCTTTTACCTCCACCGCTGGCACCGACAATCGCCACCATATCCCCTTGCCCTGCCTGGAAGCTGATATCCTTCAGCACTGTGTTCCCTTCATCGTAGCCAAAGGTCAAATGCTCAAAGCTGACTACAGCAACACTATCAAAGTCATCATCACTTTCTGCTCCGCCTTCACTCATTCGGTTGGCTTTCCCATTTGCATCGTCTTTCAAATGAGGCACCTCATTCTCTCGCTTCTGATCTATCAAGGTTATTTCGCCATCCTGACGTTCATTCTGCCAATCCAGTACCTCAAACAAATGCTTTGCGGCTCCACCCGCTTCCTTCATTTGCGAAATGATTGTCGGCAGCATGGCAATCGGCTGCAATATGAACGAAATCAGGTATAAAAAAAGTACAATGCCTCCAGCATTCAGCTCTCCATGTTGTATCAGGTATCCTCCGTATACAATGACCAAAATAATCGGTGTTGCTAGCATCATCACACCTACCGGAGTAATGGCTGCATAGCGCTTTTCTAGCCGTAAGCCGCGCTTGACGACCTCCTCCATAATCACCATATACTTCTTCAACAGCACAGCCTGCATATTGAATGCCTTGACGATAGGGATTCCTCCGATTGCATCTTGCCCCACAGCGTTCAAATGAGCAATTTTCTCCTGAAGATCCGAGGAATATTTTTCAATCGGCTTGCTCATTAGTGATGTTATGATCATTCCTATTGGCATGAGCGCAAGACTTGCCAATATCAGTTTCCAGCTTGTCAGTAAAAGCAATATGAGTGATGCCGTAAACACAAGCGGTAAATAAAACAGATTGGCAAACTGCTGGATAAAAAAGTTCTGTAATACTGCCGTATTATTGGTTAGACGGGATACCAAATCTCCGGTAAATTTCCTTTCCACGCTGGAAACCGGTAAATCGCAAAACTTATGTACGAGATCGCCTCTCAAGTCGCGCAGAGCACTAACACTAAATCGCGCTGAAGCGTACCTCATCACAAACTTACAGGGCATTCCAATTAGCGTCATACCAACAACCAGATAGATCATGTTCTGGGTAGAGGAGAATGTCCCCTGTGCCATTTGCTCAATGGCCTTACCCAAAACAATGTCAATAGCTGCCAAACACAAGGAGGCGATCACCGTTATGAAAACCCATAGATTATACGGCCTTACATAACGTGCGAGTCTCCGAAAAGCAGAATTTAATCGAAACAAGGGCATCCCTCTTTTCGTTGCCCACACTTTATCAGTGCGAACTTTTTATATTGGCTGTGGACGTCGTTGAGATAAACTCTGGGTTTGGATGCATGAGTATCCGTGCAGAATAAAATGCGATTTTGAACTATTCTGGAATTTGCATCTTGGTGTGGGTTGGTTGTTGATTGTTGCTGAGATGGTAATAACGAAGTGTATCGTGATGTGTGGGACATTCAACTCTGTCTGAATCGTGGTTGTAGGGTGCTTGTGTTGTAAGCTGTATGAGCTGCCGCCGCGTGGCCCATCGGCGAGGATGTAGAAAGAATGTTCTTGACTGCGCTTATAACCTCTTGTTCTTGTTCATGGATGAAAAAGTGATTACCTTCGAACATCCGAACATCCATAGGTGATGTCGTATGTTGTTGCCAGGCATGGAGTGAATCTGTGCTAACCTCAAAATCCTTTATTCCGCCTAAAACGGTCATCGGGCATACCAGTGGATTTCCCGGCTGATAAACATAAGTTTCACATACCTTAAAATCTGCACGCAGACGAGGCATAATAATTTGCATCAATTCTGCATTTTGCAGCACCTCTTCAGGAGTTCCCTGCATTAAACGAAGCTCTTCCGTGAAAGAATCGTCTGCTAAATCATGGAGTCGTTTTTTGGAGTATGGAAGATGTGGTGCGGATTTACCAGATATGATGATATGCACAGGTAGCTTTCCAGTTTTGCTGTACAACTGTCGTGCTGTTTCAAATGCAATCAGTGCCCCCATACTGTGCCCAAAAAAAGCGAACGGCTTATGCATGTATGGAGCCATTGCGGGAACCAACGATTGAACGATGTCTTGAAGAGTATCCATTGGAGCTTCTGTTGAACGGCTTTCACGTCCTGGAAGTTGTATAGGCAACACGGTAATGTCAGGCGCAAACCTAGACTTCCAAGAGTTAAATATGTAAGCACCACCACCGGCGTAGGGGAAACAAAATAGTTGGAGCTTCGCAGTCGGTTGGACCTCTGTTTTCGCGAACCAAGATTGCGATCGAGTCGTCATATGAATTCCTCCATCCTCTATGCATTTCATAATTTTACAGTAAATCCTTATATCTCTTTTTTTATTCCAACACTTTCTAACTATTTTTAAATATACAAACTTTAAAACCACTTGGCATGGGACAAAAGGGCTAAATCGATAGAGCTCATAAAAATAAAACAAAATCCATATTGTGTTATTTGTTTCCAAACTTCAAAAGCAACAATTTCACTTTTTGTATTAGTTATCTGTCAATCATGATCTGTTAATTTAGTTTAAAACGAAATTTTAGGTTTTCACGAATTTTGTAAAACTAAACTCATTATGATTTACATTGAAGCTACACCCCCTTATCCTACAACAATTTTATCTTTACATGCCATTAACATAAATGTAACAAATTCAACCTGATATCATCCGACAAATTCCGCCTTTTTCCGCAACTCTCTTTAACCTCCTAAATAATGGATTGAATTTGTATCAAGCTCACATAAGCCAAAATTAATAACTCTTTAATTTTGTAATAAATATTGTTATTTCATAGTCCTAAAGGACCGTATTTTGCATATTTTTTTCTGACTCTTCGTCTAAAAAATTCAGTTCGGATTGAGTTTTTCTCTCCCAAAGCTATGAATTTCATTTTCAAACTCTAATAGAAACGTTTCTATCTCGATTCAAAAGTACCTGTTCTCTAGAAATTTATAGCCTTACTTTTAATCTTTCACCCCCTCAAAAAACAGTAACGGCAAAACAGCAAGGCTCCCTGTTGTTGGAGCTTGCTGCATTATAAATTTCATTATGTTTGACTTCACTATCGGTCGTTATGCAGAGCGTTGTAAGCTTTATTGTAGTTATCCCCCAATCTTATTAATTTAGTGGGATGGAGTATATGTATGGGTTTCTTGTATAATTTCCAAAACGCGAAAGCCTTATGGTATACAAAAAGAGCACAGCCCATTAAGGCTGTGCTCTTTTATCTTGCTTGGCGACGTCCTACTCTCCCAGGACCCTGCGGTCCAAGTACCATCGGCGCTGGAGGGCTTAACGGTCGTGTTCGGGATGGGTACGTGTGGAACCCCTCCGCTATCGCCACCAAACCTTCAAGGTTACACCCTGAAAACTGGATCCGAAACTTATTTGCGTTTTATTCTTTAGGATAAGCCCTCGACCGATTAGTATTGGTCAGCTCCATGCATTACTGCACTTCCACCCCCAACCTATCTACCTCGTCGTCTTCAAGGGGTCTTACATACTGGGAAATCTCATCTTGAGGGGGGCTTCACGCTTAGATGCTTTCAGCGCTTATCCCTTCCGTACATAGCTACCCAGCGGTGCTCCTGGCGGAACAACTGGTACACCAGCGGTACGTCCATCCCGGTCCTCTCGTACTAAGGACAGCTCCTCTCAAATTTCCTACGCCCACGACAGATAGGGACCGAACTGTCTCACGACGTTCTGAACCCAGCTCGCGTACCGCTTTAATGGGCGAACAGCCCAACCCTTGGGACCTACTTCAGCCCCAGGATGCGATGAGCCGACATCGAGGTGCCAAACCTCCCCGTCGATGTGGACTCTTGGGGAGATAAGCCTGTTATCCCCAGGGTAGCTTTTATCCGTTGAGCGATGGCCCTTCCATGCGGTACCACCGGATCACTAAGCCCGACTTTCGTCCCTGCTCGACTTGTAGGTCTCGCAGTCAAGCTCCCTTCTGCCTTTGCACTCTTCGAATGATTTCCAACCATTCTGAGGGAACCTTGGGGCGCCTCCGTTACTCTTTAGGAGGCGACCGCCCCAGTCAAACTGCCCACCTGACACTGTCCTCGCACCGGGTCACGGTACCAAGTTAGAACCTAGATACGATCAGGGTGGTATCCCAAGGATGCCTCCCTTCAAGCTGGCGCTCAAAGTTCTACGGCTCCCACCTATCCTGTACAGATCGTACCCAAATTCAATATCAAGCTGCAGTAAAGCTCCATGGGGTCTTTCCGTCTTGTCGCGGGTAACCTGCATCTTCACAGGTATTAAAATTTCACCGGATCTCTCGTTGAGACAGCGCCCAAGTCGTTACGCCATTCGTGCGGGTCAGAATTTACCTGACAAGGAATTTCGCTACCTTAGGACCGTTATAGTTACGGCCGCCGTTTACTGGGGCTTCGGTTCATAGCTTCGCTCTTGCGAGCTTACCACTCCCCTTAACCTTCCAGCACCGGGCAGGCGTCAGCCCGTATACTTCGCCTTGCGGCTTCGCACAGACCTGTGTTTTTGCTAAACAGTCGCTTGGGCCTTTTCACTGCGGCCCCCTCGGGCTATTCACCCTACCGAGGCACCCCTTCTCCCGAAGTTACGGGGTCATTTTGCCGAGTTCCTTAACGAGAGTTCTTCCGCGCGCCTTAGAATTCTCTTCTCGCCTACCTGTGTCGGTTTGCGGTACGGGCACCTTCTCCTGGCTAGAGGCTTTTCTTGGCAGTCTGAGATCATGACCTTCGCTACTATAATTTTCGCTCCCCATCACAGCCCAGCCTTAACGATGTGCGGATTTGCCTACACATCAGCCTCACTGCTTAGACGGACATCCATCAGTCCGCGTCACTACCCTACTGCGTCACCCCATCGCTCATAACGGATTACGGTGGTACAGGAATTTCGACCTGTTGTCCTTCGACTACGCCTATCGGCCTCGCCTTAGGTCCCGACTTACCCTGAGCGGACGAACCTTCCTCAGGAACCCTTAGGCTTTCGGCGGATCTGATTCTCACAGATCTTTTCGTTACTCATACCGGCATTCTCACTTGAATGCAGTCCAGCGCTCCTTACGGTACACCTTCAACCCGCATTCAACGCTCCCCTACCCCTGATGCAAGCATCAAGCCATAGCTTCGGTGGTGTGTTTAGCCCCGTTACATTTTCGGCGCAGAGTCACTCGACCAGTGAGCTATTACGCACTCTTTCAATGGTGGCTGCTTCTAAGCCAACATCCTGGTTGTCTGTGCAACTCCACATCCTTTCCCACTTAACACACACTTGGGGACCTTAGCTGATGGTCTG